>CAIJME010000339.1 GCA_903821625.1 uncultured Sphingobacteriales bacterium
AACTACAGCACCCTGATCACTCACCATTACCTGATAATCTACTGGTCTTCCTGTAAAGTAAAAACTACGATTCCCTTTCAAGAGGATATCTACTTTAGGTCCTGAATTACCTGCTGTAACTTCAATTGAACTGCTATTTGAGCTTGCCATCTGTTTATCAGTCAACTTAACGCTAACCGGATATTCACCAGCTTTGGTATACGTATATTCAATGGATGGTTGTTTGGTAGTTTTCTTAATTCCATTACCTAGATCCCAAACATAACTTATTTCATCTCCATCTGGATCAATTGCGTCAACTTTAGCCAGAAGTTTATAAGGCAGCAAGCCGCTGGTGTTTTTAATAATCAGTTTATTTATTTTTGGAGGTCGGTTACCGGCAATGTAGTCTATTCTGGAAATTCCAGCATCCGCGTTTTTAGTGAACCATCCTTTACCATATTCCAATACATAGATTCGGCCATCAGGGCCTACCTCCATATCAACTGGAGCTGCAAACGATGTTGAAGGCATGAAATCTTCCATGCTGTCATAATCGCCATTCGCTTTCATGGTAACAGGTTTGATCCAATTTCTGATCCACTCGTAAAAGAACAGTTTATTATTGTAATAATCAGGATATCTGGTTTCTACAGGATATTGTTCATTATGATATACCGGCCCTGCCATTGCAGTTCTACCCCCAGTTCCAAGTAGTGGAAATTCTTTGGAAATAGCATAAGGGTACCAAATAAATGGCGGCTGTACCGCCGGAAGGTTTTTTAAACCGGTATTGTTCGGCGAATTATTAATAGGTTTTTCTGGGTCGAAGGCTATACCTGCTGTCCCGGTTTTATAGTCATAAGCTCTATATGGATAGTTTTTGCCGACAAAATAGGGCCAGCCAAAGAAACCAGCATTTCTGGCCTGGTTTAATTCATCGTAGCCTCTTGTTCCACGTTCCGGACTATCAGCACCTGCATCGGGTCCAACCTCTCCCCAGTAAAGAAAACCTGTTTTACTATCAATAGATATACGATAAGGATTACGGTTTCCCATTACATAGATTTCAGGTCTTGTTCCGGGCGTATTGGGTGGGAATAAATTACCTTGAGGTATTTCGTAGCTGCCATCATCTTTTACTCTGATCCGCATGATCTTTCCACGAAGGTCGTTGGTATTACCCGATGATCTGCCTGCATCATATTGCTCTAGTCCAGGTCTGTTGTCCATTGGGCCATAACCATTATTGACAAATTGCTGCTTCGGAACATTAAACGGTGTAGTATTATCTCCTGCAGAGACATATAATAATCCATCAGGACCGAAGGCAATAGATCCGCCGGTATGACAGCATATTTCTCGTTGAGAGGCTACATCTAAAATCACTTTCTCTGAAGAAATATCTAACTTATCATTAATGAACTTGAATCGTGAAAGGCGATTTACAGAGGGTCCTACCGGACTGTAAAAAATGTATACATAATTATTTACCTTGAAATTCGGATCTGCTGCAAGGCCCAAAACTCCTTCTTCGACATTTGAGCCGTTAGTTGTAGTTACAAAATAGGTTTTTAATTCTCCAGCCTGGCTAATACTTTTTGTACTTGCTTTGTAAAGCATAATCTCTCCTCTACGTTGAACTAGAAGTATATCCAGATTAGGAAGAATGGCCATTTCTGTTGGTTCAAATAATGTTCCAACAGTAAGAACAGTTTTAACCAAGCGATTTTCTTCAGGTACTTTTGGTGTTGTAGCTTTTGAATAGTTCAGAGTGATATTATTACCAATTGCATATTTGATTCCACCCAGAATGTGCTTTAGATATAGCGGGTCAGCATAAGATTCATTGGTATGCCCTAATCCTGTATAAAATGCTCTTCCGCCATCAAATTCATGAAACCAGGATATCGGATGATTATCACCATTTTTTCCGCCCTGGTAACTTTTCTCATCCAAAGAAAGAAGTACTTTTACATTGGTGTTTAATTCTTTATAATTATACCATTCATCTTTACGAATCCATTTTTCAGGCAGGTGCTTTGAAGCAATATGGGTTTTATCAAGTACATTTAATGTTGCTTCCTGAATTTGCGGATGACTCAGGAAATATCCACCTGCCAATTTATTATACCATGGCCAGTCGTATTCGGTATCCGCTGCAGCATGAATTCCTGCATAGCCTCCTCCTGCCTGGATAAATCGTTCAAAACTAATCTGCTGCGGACTATTTAATACATTGCCCGTGGTGTTTAGGAAAATTACAGCGGAATAGTTTTTCAGTGAATCTTCATTGAAGTAATTTTCATTCTCGGTGGTATCCACGAGAAATCCATTTTCTTTTCCTAATTTGAGGAGTGCGAGTTTTCCGGTATTGATTGATTCATGACGATATCCTGCTGTTTTGCTGAAAACAAGTATTCTGGGTTTAACAGTCTGTTTCCAGTTGTTAAAAGCAAATAAGGAAAGTAAGATGATAACTGCCGGTATTAGTTTTGTTTTATTTATCATTTTGTGATTGATTGTCTTTTATCTTTTGTTTTTCGGTTTATTCCACTAAATATTTAGGTCAACAAGATAAGGTTCATCCGTATTAAATATCGTTATTATAAGCTTTATACTCCTGCTTTTTTAAACTTATGAATATTCACTAATGAAATTAAAATCAGGTATGAATATTAAAAATAAAAATATACATTTATTTTAAACAAACTAATAGAAATTACCCGATTGAAATTGGACGATAAGTCTTGTTTTTTTGATATTTTATAAAATGAAAGGGT
>CAIJME010000340.1 GCA_903821625.1 uncultured Sphingobacteriales bacterium
GGTGTATTTTTACTCGGTTTGGTATTAAGTTTATATATGGCTTTAAAATACCGTTTAAAGGAGCTGAAATAGGCTTTCTATTGGGGATCTATATGAGTTTTTGAAGAGGATGAGATGAGTCGATTGATCTCATCCATTTCATCAGTACTCAGGTATCTCCACTTTCCAATTGGGATATCAAGTTTAATATTCATTATTCTGACCCTTTTTAGCTTGGTTACCTTAAAATCAAGAAACTCGCACATCCTGCGTATCTGACGGTTGAGGCCCTGGGTAAGAATAATTCTGAATTTATTTTTATCGATCTGCTCCACTTCACATTCCCGGGTTATCGTATCTAGAATTGGTACTCCACTTCGCATGTTCTTAAGAAATTCAGTGGTGATCGGCCTGTTTACAGATACCAGATATTCCTTTTCATGGTTATTCCTGGCACGCAGAATCTTGTTCACAATATCACCGTCGCTGGTGAGCAGAATGAGCCCCTCACTGGGTTTATCTAACCTACCAATAGGGAATATGCGCTTTGGGAACTTAATGTAATCGATAATATTATCTTTTTCGGCCTTGGTATCAGTAGTGCATACAATTCCGATAGGCTTATTAAAAGCAATATAAACTGGCTTTTCATCAGGTTTAGACACCAATTTCCCATCAACTTTAACAATATCACCAGGGATGATTTTGGTCCCCATTTCTGGAACACTCCCATTAATGGTAACTCTGTTTTCAAGTATTAGTTGATCAGCAGCTCTGCGTGAGCAATAACCGATCTCACTCAGATATTTATTTATTCGGGTAGTATCTTCAGAAGCCATTTTTACTTATTCCATTTTACAGCACCAATACCCGTTCAATAAATCAGGCAAAGCGTATTTCAGTAAATTAAATTTCATCCATCATGCATCCAATGGGCGCTCCCGGAGGTGCAACAGGATGAAGTGTTGGTTTTGCCTTTTCAGGAAATTTCATACGGTCCAAGGTAAGGATCAAATAACCTTTATACGTGGTATCTGTTGTAGCCTTTAACTGAGCTGCTGCATATATTCTCAAATCTTCAAGTGATTTATGGATTTGTGCTTTGGTGGCAAATGAAGCATCATCATTGACAGATGAAGAAAGAAGGTAGGTAAGCAGCAACTGCTCATTCTGCTTTTGTATCATCCCCTCCATCCCATTTAGTCGGGGTGATTTCCAAGTTTTTGCAATTAGTAAGCCCATCATTTCATCTACACCTAAACCCTTATTTGAACCCTGGTATTGTACCATTCTGTTCATGCGACTTGCATTGAACAAAAAAGAAAGAGGCATATCAGCTGCTGACTCTGCTGCAGCCAGCGGATCAAATACCAGCCCAGTTCTTCTATTAAACAACTCTTTGGAAATGCTGTAACCTGCCGGACGGGGAGGAATCAGTTTGACAATACTTTCAGGCAGTACTAATGTTTTGGGGTCCATACAATCAAGGAGTGCTTTTAAAGCTTCGAGCTGAACTTCTTTAGAAACCGAACGCGTTACCATTTGACCGTCACCTTTAATTGCATAGGAATAATACATTCCACCAACCTGTTTAGAAACCGCTTCAACCTGATACCTGTGGAACAAGTAAACTGGAACCAATACGTCCTCAAGCATGGCCATTGGTGTACCCTGCGGTATATTATTTAATCCAAATTTTGAAAGAGCTTTGGAACGAATATTCATCACATTTTTTAATTCCTTTACCGGATCATTTCCATTATCCCATAAATGTGCTTCAGGATGCAAACCCGCTGGATCACGCGCATCTCTGTCCGAAATAAATGTAAGACCCTTTTTAGCCGCATCACTGAGTATTTTATTCAGAGCCTCGGCTTCATTAACCCCTTTTGGAAACTGTGAATAGCCATATTGAATACTTACTTTATCCCATTCACCAATTTCGTTAGTATAGGCATTAGTCAGATCAATTTCATTATTGGCATTTAATGAAACCATGGGTGGCGGATAATCCATGACACTAGCCCGGTTCTGAGCGCTCGAAATATAGTTATGCATTAAACCGATGGTATGACCAATCTCATGTGCCGACAATTGTTTCAACCTCTGCAAAGCCATTTTCAGCATTTTATCATCGGCGGGTAGCGCATTGTTTTCAAAAGGAGCCAATAAACCCTGAGCGATCAGGTAATCCTGTCGAACACGTAAAGAGCCCAATGTTACATTTCCTTTAATGATCTCGCCTGTCCGCGGATCTACAACAGCATCGCCATAACTCCAGCCTCTTGTAGAACGGTGCACCCAATTGATCATGTTATAGCGCAAATCCATTGGATCGGCCGTTTCAGGAAGTATTTTTACCTGAAAAGCATTGATAAATCCGGCAGCCTCAAAAGCCTGATTCCACCAGCTGGCTCCTTCTAGTAAAGCACTTCGAATAGGCTCAGGAGTGCCATTATCAAGATAATAAACAATCGGTTTAATAGCTTCGCTCTTTAAAGCCAAAGGATTTTTTTTCTCCAAACGGTGACGAACAATCATGTTTTTTTGAATAGCTTCATTCACCGGACTACTGTAATCAAAATATGAATTCGTGATGTATGGAGAACGTGCATCATATAGTCTGGTTTGAAAATTAGTATCGGGCAATTGCGCAAACGAATGATGCACTCGTAGGGTAATGGCTTCGGGTACCGGAGTCACACTATTTACAAAACTCCCAGTTTGCCCATCACTATTTATGAAGGTCAGCGTTGTTTCTAACTCCGTATTTAAAGGAAAATTCTTGCTTCTGGGCAAATACATGGCAGAACGACTGGCATCTAAATTATATACACCCTGCTTAGAACTTCTCAATCGATTAGAAACTTTTAAGGCATCGCGCATGATAAAATCTGTTGCATCAACAAGTACTGAACCTCCGGTTTGGGCAGCAACAGTAAAGCCCCAGATTGTTGACTGGGCAAATGATTGTTCAACAGCTCTTTTTTCTGCCTCACCACCACTTACCGCGCGGTATGAATAATTAGGCTCAATCATTAAAACCTTATTTGCTATGCGGCTGAATTTAACAATATAGGTGGTGCCCATAATCCCTCTATCAAGACCAATATCATTTGAACCTAAACCAGCTGGAAGTGAGGTTTGATATAAAATTTCTTTATCCAGTTCATCAATCTGTAACCAAATCTTACCCGTGCTTTCATCCCAATAATAATTGATGAAACCATTGTAAAGCTTCATGCCTTTTGTTTTTTCAGCAATAGTACTTCCTGGTTGTGCAATTAAAATACTGCTTGAAATGAAAAGAATTGTAAACACGATCCATGTTTTACTGAACTTGAGGGATTGAAAAAGCATTTTCATCAAAATTGGTTTATCAAATAAACTTATAAATATTTTTTAACAATTTTCTGGTTTAGAATAGTAAATAAATGCTGTATTAAGAATAATTAAACTAAACGATCATTAATTTAAATAGGTTTAATCTGATAAGGATTGAGGTATTTATAAGCTATAATTTTAACAGAAAACATAGATTATAAATAGAATTGATAAATTTTAAAATTGATAAGATATACTTATAGATATTATCAATAATTATTATATTTACATAGTTAAAATCTATAACATGACTTTAGTACAACTTGAATACATAGTTGCCCTGGATACCTATCGAAGTTTTGGTGTTGCTGCAGAAAAATGTTTTGTAACACAACCCACTATGAGTATGCAAGTTCAGAAACTGGAAGATGAACTTGGAGTTAAGCTTTTTGACAGGAGTAAACAACCAATCACACCCACTGAGATCGGAATAGAAATTCTGGAGCAATCCCGAAACATTTTAAAGGAGAGCTATAAATTAAAGGAGCTAATCAGTAATCAAAAAAGTATTGTATCTGGTGAGCTTCGAATTGGAATTATCCCAACTATGGCACCTTACCTGATGCCTAAGGTAATTTCTGCGTTTATGGTAAAGTACCCCGATGTACAGCTGGTAATATGGGAATACATGACCGATCAAATCATTCATGAATTGAAAAACGGATTATTAGACTGCGGTATTTTGTCTACGCCCCTAGAGGATAAGAGTTTGCAGGAAAGCCCTTTATTCTACGAGTCATTTGTTGCCTATCTCTCAAAATCAAGTCCGCTAATCAATAAAAAGAATCTGCAGGCTTCTGATATTAACCTGGATGATTTATGGTTGCTCAATGAGGGCCATTGTATGCGTAACCAGATACTTAATATATGCAAGCGTAAAAAATCAGATGATCTGAAGCCATTTGAATACAATACAGATAGCGTAGAAACGCTTAAGCGTATGGTAGAAATGAACAATGGAATTACCTTATTGCCCGAACTATCCATAAGTGATTTTTCTGTGAAGCAACTGGATAGGGTACGTTATTTTAAGTCGCCTGAGCCTACCCGTGAAATCAGCATTGTAACGCATCGCAATTATCTAAAAAGAAAATTAATTCTGGCTCTAGAAAAGGAAATTCTTGACGCTATTCCCAAGCGAATGAGAAACAAAAAAAAGAAGGAAATTTTGGGAATCTATTCCTGAATTTATTCCTTCTTATCGTTTTAAAAATAAAAAAGTGATGTATTAAATACATCA
>CAIJME010000341.1 GCA_903821625.1 uncultured Sphingobacteriales bacterium
AACCGTCCTTAACAATTTGTTTAGGCAAGCCTTCCACTATATCATACCAAAATGGAGCGGCCTGGGTATATTCAAAGGCTCTTGATTCTCACTACTCAATACTCCCTACTCCCTACTAAGCCTTCAGCACTCTCTGTATCTCATCCAACTTCATTAATGCCTCAACCGGTGTAAGCGTATTCACATCCAGGTTGTTTAACATATCCCTGATTTTAACCAATACTGGATCATCTATTGAGAACATCTGTAACTGATAAGCCTGTTTCTGAACTTTTTTGAGACTATCCTTAATATCTTCTCCTCCGGTTCTTTCCTGCTCCAGTCGTTTCAGGATTTCATTTGCCCGGTTAACCAATTTCTGAGGCATACCGGCCATTTTTGCAACATGAATACCAAAACTATGCTCACTCCCACCGGGAACCAGTTTACGAAGGAAAATAACCTTGTTGCCTAATTCTTTTACCGAAACATTAAAATTCTTAATTCTATTAAATGAGTTTGTCAATTCATTCAACTCGTGATAATGGGTAGCAAACAATGTTTTTGCCTGTGCTGTTGGGTGATTATGAAGATACTCAGCGATTGACCACGCGATGGATATCCCATCATAGGTACTGGTTCCTCGACCTATCTCATCCATAAGAATCAAGCTTCTGGGTGATAGATTATTCAAAATGCTAGCTGTCTCGTTCATTTCAACCATGAAGGTTGATTCGCCTGAAGTAAGGTTATCAGAAGCTCCAACACGGGTAAATATCTTATCTACAATTCCTATCTGAGCTTCTTTTGCAGGAACAAAACATCCCATTTGTGCCATCAAAACGATCAAACCCGTTTGTCTTAACAAGGCCGACTTACCCGACATATTTGGACCAGTGATAATGATGATCTGCTGATTATCGCTATCCAGAAATACATCATTGGTAATGTATTCTTCGCCAGCAGGAAGATGCTTTTCTATAACCGGATGCCTTCCCCCTTTGATGTCGATGATTGTACTGTCATCAATCAGAGGCTTGACATAATAATTTTTGATGGCTAGATTTGAAAAATTCAATAAAACATCCAACTGCGCTACTAGTTGAGCATTTAACTGTATTGGTTTGATGAATTCTGAAAGTGCAAAGGTTAGCTCATTATATAAGCGGGTTTCCAATACCTGAATCTTTTCTTCTGCACCAAGAATCTGCTCTTCATATTCTTTTAATTCGGGTGTAATGTAGCGTTCAGCATTGACCAGGGTTTGTTTCCTGAGCCAATCTGCCGGCACTTTATCTTTATGAGTATGCGTTACTTCCAGATAATACCCAAACACATTGTTAAAAGCTACTTTAAGTGATGGAATACCGGTAATCTCTGCTTCCCGTTTTTGTATTTCAAGCAGATATCCTTTACCGCCAAATGCGATCTTTCGTAAGCGGTCAAGTTCGTCATCAACTCCATCGGCAATAACACTGCCCTTGATCAGCATAACCGGAGGATCCGGGTTTAATTCCCGTTCAATTTTATCACGAATCAAAATGCAAGGATTCAACTGTTCTGCTATAGTTTTTAAGGCATAATTTTCTGCACTCTGACAAAGCTCTTTCACATTGAGTATGGCATACAATGCACGTTTCAACTGCATCACTTCTCTCGGATTGGCCTTCTGAAGTCCAATTTTAGAGATCAGCCTTTCCAGATCACCGATCTGTTTTAATTCACTAAGCAAATTTTCACGTAGTTCCTCATTAGTGACTAGAAATTCAACCACATCCAGGCGCTCCTGAATAGGTTTTCGTTCTTTAAGTGGCATAATGATCCAGCGCCGAAGCAAACGGGCACCCATGGGTGAACAGGTTTTATCTAAAACATCAACCAGACTAACCGCATTTTCATGGGCAGAACCAATTAATTCTAAATTTCGAATCGTGAAGCGGTCAAGCCACATATACCGATCCTCTTCTATTCTTGAAACTGAAGATATATGCTGAAGATTTCGATGCTCAGTTTCGTTCAAATAATGCAAAGCAACACCTGCCGCTGTAATAGCCAAGGGTAATTTTTCAATACCAAACCCTTTCAAAGAATTAACTTCAAAATGCTTTAGTAGAATATCACTGGCATAATCACCACTATACGCCCAATCATCAAGGTGGTAGGTATAAAAACGATCGCCAAATGTTTCTACAAAATCACGCTGCCTGCTTTTCTGAAAAATTACTTCACTGGGCTTGAAACTTTGAAGAAGCTTATCCATATAATCGGCGTTACCCTGGGCTACTAAAAATTCGCCGGTCGAAATATCAATGAATGCAATACCAAATGAATTTTTCTCGAAATAAAGTGAAGCCAAGTAATTATTGGTATTCTGCTGGATAATATGGTCACTGTATGAAACTCCTGGAGTGATCAATTCAGTTACTCCGCGTTTTACAATCGTTTTGGTTGTTTTTGGATCTTCCAGCTGGTCGCAAATGGCTACTCTTTGACCTGCTCTAACTAATTTAGGTAGATAAGTATCCAAAGAATGATGTGGAAAACCTGCCAGCTCGGTATGTGTTCCAGATCCATTTCCACGCTTGGTGAGTACAATTCCAAGGATTCCTGAAGCCTTTACAGCATCCTGCCCAAAGGTTTCATAAAAATCACCCACACGAAATAAAAGCAATGCACCAGGGTATTTGGCCTTGATGGTATTGTATTGCAGCATTAAAGGAGTTTCCTTATGTTCGGTCTTTTTTGACAAGCCAATAATTATTAAAAGAATAAAGTTAATGGATTGTTAAGGTTTTGGAAGATTTGTGGAAAAAAGATAAAAAGTGGATAGTTGATTGTTTGACTAATTTATCTTTTAAAAAGTAAACCAATTTTAGGATGCGACATATTTTACAGAGCCGAGGAAACTGAAAAACTAATTAAGATAATTGAAGACTGAAATATGAATATCAATTATTTATTCCTCGTTCTTGAGATATTTACTGCTGACAGTGATGAACAATTTAACTTCTGAAATCCACATTATGACACCAAATATAAATCCAATAAGTACCTGACATCCAAAGGAAACACTCTCACCAAAGATTCTAAATATCAGTTGAGATAAGCCTATTCCTGCGAGACTGCATAATGGAAACAGGAATATGTATAGGAATTTTTTCATATTCTTTGATTTATCTCAGATTAACATTAACAGTACAAATCCCACATTTGCTACTAACTTTAAATACACACTGATATTTTGATTTTTTAGGTTTGGCGCGCTACTGTTTGCGTTTTTTAATAAAAATAGAGAATAAACAAGGAAAATAACATTCACTATAAATACTCCGAGAGTTATTGGATATAGAGTTCCGGCATACCAATCGTGTCTTACAAGGAAATAAAATATATACCCAATTGCAGTTAGGCTAAAAGTGATAGAGTTGATACTACTGTAATTCATTTCGTTAGATTTTTGGTGTTATCATTAACTGAGACAATCTTGGAAGTCATAAACCATCAATGCAATTCCGATCCAGCCTAGATATCTTCTCCCCAAAAGCTTTAAAGCACCCATTGTTGTTTCTACAGTACCCAGTGCAAGAGTATTTACGTATAATTCATTGATTCCTGCAATTCCTAGAGCAGCACTCGCACAAGACCTTACTTCAGACCAGTAAACACTATAGGCTTGCGTGTGAATAGTAAAAGAAAGAGCTGCTAATTGAGCATCGTCAAAATTTGTAATTTGCTGCCTTTCAATTTCAGACAAATTAGATAATTCTCCTGATTCTTGCAAATAACGAATCATTTCAAAATGAATAACTTCTCCAGTTTCTACTAAAGGTCTTAATGCTAATTGATTACACAGAAAAAAAATAGAGTTAAGCGAGACCATCAAAATTCAAATTAACTTATGATATAATTTGTGATGTCTGGTGTATTCACAGATTACCGATTCATTCATCTATCTTTGAACTGTGCTATCAAACACCCTCAATATCTACAAAAAAGCCTTTTCCGGACTAAGTAAAGAGAACTGGTACCTCTCCCTGGTTATGCTCATCAACCGAAGCGGTACCATGGTGGTTCCATTTCTTACTATTTACTGTACTCAGAAATTAAACTTTAGTATTGTTCAGGCAGGAATGATTATGGCTCTTTTTGGCCTTGGTTCTGTTTTCGGTGCATTTATTGGCGGAAAGATCACAGATAAAATCGGTTTTTACTATTTGCAGGTTGGAGCCTTAATCAGTGGCGGATTTATGTTCATGGCTCTTAGCTTCTTGGAAACATTTTTCAGTTTAGCGATTGGAACATTTATTCTAAGTATGTGTAATGAAGGATTTAGGCCTGCAAATTCATCAGCTGTTGCCCATTACAGCTCAGAAAAAACCCGAACTCGTTCTTATTCGTTAAACCGGATGGCAATCAATCTTGGCTGGTCTTTTGGTGGAGCGATGGGAGGTTTTATTGCATCCATAGACTACCATTTGCTCTTCTTTGTAGATGGCTTCACTAATATACTTGCTGCCTTGATCCTGATCAAATTATTACCAGCTGTGAAAAAAGCTAAAATTAATTTGAAAGAACATGATAAGCCAGTTTTAGTATCAGCCTATCGTGATAAATTATACCTTGCTTTTATCATATTAAGTACACTATTCGCTTCCTGTTTTTTCCAGCTTTTTACCCTACAACCCGTATTTTATAAATCTGAATGGAGTTTAAGCGAGCAATTTATTGGTGGCTTAATGGCTATGAACGGATTACTAATCGTTGGAGTAGAAATGCTGCTCATCAGCAGAATTGATGGAAAAAAACCACCCTTATTTTTTGTTGGCATAGGGATTCTGATTACCGGTTTTGCTTTTTCATTATTGAATATCCTTCCTGCAATGGCCTTGACAGCTGTACTTTCGATTCTATTCATTTCATTGGGCGAAATGTTCTCTATGCCATTTATGAATACCTTCTGGACCAGTAAATCAAATTCAAATAACCGTGGAGAATACGCAGCACTTTATACTATATCCTGGTCGGTAGCACAGATTATTGGTCCAATTTATGGTGCCTTCTTAATACAATACGGTGGTTATACTTTGCTATGGTGGTCTATCTGCGGTATTTGCATACTTTCAGCATTAGGGTTTTTTACCTTAAACCATTTAAATCAAAAGAAAATAAAACTCAAATAAATTGCTATTAACTACTAACGCAATAACTTGTTTTATGTCTGTAAACCTGACCAGGCCTAAGTATTGTTGATGGAAATTCAGGAATATTTATAGCATTACAATGATGCTGTGTTTCGAAACAAAATCCTGAAAATGGTTCATAGAACTGTCCATTTTTAGCATTTGTAATTCCAAGGTGCATTCCTGAATAAAAATGAACAGTGGGTTCATCTGTAAAAACCTCCAATTTAATCCCGCTTTTTTCAGAATATGCTGCTGCCGCCATACCGTATGTACCATATTCTTTATCTAAAACAAATGATTGGTCGTATCCAGAAACAGGGTCCCAATCCTTATTAATCTGCCTTAAATTATTGAAATCATATTTTGTTCCATTAACAGAGAGTATTTCGCCATTAGCCAGATTATCCGGATACTGACCGAGATATAATCCGGATGGTATTTGTACCCAATGATCGTCTATCCTACCAGATCCATTTAGATTAAAGTAGTCGTGATGGGTCAAATTGATTGCCGTTGCTTTATCTGTAATTGCCTCCGTATCAATAATCAATTCATTTGCATCATTCAAAGAAAAGCAGACCGAAACCTCCAGATTTCCGGGGTAACCTTCTTCATTGTCTTTGCTTAGGCACGACATTTTAAGCTTACCCTCAGCAAGTTGGTCTGAATTTTCGATATGCCATACCTTACTCTCAAAACCTTCAAAACCACCATGGATTTGATGAGGAGGCCTATTGGGTGATAATTGATATCTCTCACCGTC
>CAIJME010000342.1 GCA_903821625.1 uncultured Sphingobacteriales bacterium
TAAATTTTTAATTTTTTCTTTGCCCTTGTAATAGCAGTATAAAAGATATTATGCGAAATTCTTTCCTCAGCTTCATTTGTGATAACGATCTTAACAGAATCATACTCCAAGCCTTGCGCCTTATGTATGGAAACGGCATAAGCAACCTGAAATGGCACAATATCCGACGCAGAATCATCATCATCTTCATCTTTACTCCTAAGCTCATTGACACTGAACCGAATAACGGATTTAGTCTCTTCCGGACTATCTAATAACTCTATGCCATTACAACCCAAGATATCTAGCCCAGAAATCGGTTTATCAATTTGAATATCAAATTGAATACTTTTTTCATGAGTTTGAATGCCTACTATCTTTCCTTTGAGGTTGTTATGAATTGCTGAGCCAAATCTATTGGATTCATTGAATAAAATAGGATCCTCAACTTTATACGTATGAACTCCCCATATTACTGATATATTTTTATTGCCCTCTTGTAGGAATCTATTGATGTTGTTAATTCCATAAAAACCATCATAATTTAGACATAAAATTATTTCATCATTTTCAGAATGTTCAAAAATCGAGTCATCCAATCTAGTAGAATACTTATTTTGTATAAGATGCTCAACAATATTCTCTTCAAGATTTCGAACTTTATTCCATAACACCAGTAAATCATTATTGTCTTTTGCGCGCCACGGAGTAGTTAATTCTATGACAGATGATTTAGATACAAAGCTTTTTGCAATGTAAAACCAATTTCCAAATCGAATTGATTCTATTTGATATACATCCCCAACTAGAATTAGCACTCCAAAAGATGCCTTCCTGAGTATATCGCGCATATCCGTATTACTCACAACACTGCATTCATCAATAATTAGGATATCAAATGCTGTATTTTGACTGTTCCCATACAAAAAACTTTTTATTGTTCTAAATTCAGTATTTTGAGCTTTCATTCTGCCTCTTAGATTACTGACTGCTGAGTGCGTATTTGCTAAATAGAGTTTGGATCCTTGGTTGTGATATTTTGAGATATGCTCTATTAACCTTGTTTTGCCAGTTCCGGCAGCCCCATAGATTAACGACACTTTTGATGATATAAACATCTCTTTAAGTGCATTTTTTTTCTGTTCGCAATCAACATTTGAGTCTGGTGAAGATAACCATGCCTTAATTGAATTTGAATAATTTTTTATACCTGCTGTTGATAAATTCCTTAGCTTCTCAACAATTTCAAAGACAGCATTTTCATATCCAGTAATATAAATGTGGTTATTGTACATTTCTAGCTTGCGATCTCTCTGTGTTCCAGTGCCCTGATAAAGTAAACCGTTAAATTTGGACATGAGACCATCAACGTCTTCGAATTTATTAAGATCTTCCAGCGGCGTATAAAGCCATCCCTTGGTTTCCGCGTTGCTTGTTATATGCCTAGCAAACAATTCATGTTCTCTGCCAGTAGCATCTATGCAATCTAGTAAATCAGAAATAACAGGGGTGTGCCTTACAGGAAAACTAGCAAATGGCATTTCATCAAATGGAATACACTCATACAAAAGATTTAAATTTGATAATTTAAAATTATTTCCTCTATTATATTGCTCTTTTATAATCCTATTGTTGAGATTGTAAAGTAAATATCTAAGCATATTTCCTCCAGGAGAATTTCTTCGCAAAAATTCACGACTTTGATCCAATAAACTAAGTATTCTAACTATTGTAGCCCGCTGAGTGATTCTAAGTTTAAACTTATTGTAATAATTATCTGGAAAGTCCATTATTTCAACCAAATTCAAACCAGTCTCTGTCAAAAAAGACATTATTTCGTCGTATTCCTTATTTCTATTATATGTTTTAGCATCAAGATTAAAAATTTTTTCAAAGTTTTTAAATTCACAAGGGCGAATTGAAACTTTCCAACCATCAATAATTTTAATCGGCATCTTTTTATTTGACACTTCTATATAATCTTCACTCATTAAAAAACTCACTGCGTAGTTTTCAGTTATTTCTAATTTCGTAAAAGCAATAAGTCGATCAAATTTCCGGATTTTATCATCGGCAATTCTAAAGGTTACTTCATAGAAAACTTCCTGCTTAACAAAAAATGGCTTTACTTTCTGCACATAAAATCCGACGGCGTGCTCACTCTTTTTCCTTGTTGACTCGGGCTCTTTTATCTTTTTGGCTATTTTTTCATAATATTCATTAAGGGTTTGGTCCGTGTCTAATGGAAACTTGTCGATATTTTTTAAGACATCAA
>CAIJME010000343.1 GCA_903821625.1 uncultured Sphingobacteriales bacterium
AAAAGCTATTCGCAATTACAAGAGAACGTAAGTAGGTATGAACAATGATCGCAGCAAACGAAGCACTTTGTCATTATGAACGCAGCACTCTGTCATTGCGAGCGTAGCGCGGCAATCTCAATTAGCAATTGGATTCACATTAGGAGATTGCTTCGTCGTGCCTCCTCGCAATGACAAGAAAAAAGCACCTCCTTGCAATGACAAGAAAAAAGTACCTCCTCGCAATGACGAGTAAAAGAAAAAGTACCTCCACTCAATGATAAGAATATGGTGCCTACATCGAAATGACGACACATGATTAAAGATAAATCTACCACCAATTACCTCACCAACCCCAAAAGATACTCCCCATACCCGCTTTTACGGAGTGGTTCAGCAATTTCCTTGAGTTGCTTTTGGTCAATAAAATTCATTTGATAGGCAATCTCTTCTATGCAACCAATCTTTAAGCCCTGCCTTTCTTCAATCACCTGAACAAACTGACCGGCTTGCATAAGCGAGTTGAATGTACCGGTATCTAGCCAGGCCGTTCCGCGGCTTAAAACCCCTACCTTAAGCTTACCCTGTTTTAAATATTCACGGTTAACATCTGTTATTTCGTATTCTCCACGTGGTGATGGCTGTATATTTTTTGCTATATCAACTACCGAATTATTATAGAAGTACAATCCGGGAACTGCATAATTAGATTTGGGTTCTAATGGCTTTTCCTCGATAGATAATGCATTGAAATCTTTGTCAAACTCTACAACACCATAGCGTTCAGGATCGGATACCTGGTAGGCAAATACTACTCCTCCTTCGGGATTTTGAATGGTTGGCAACAAATTACTGATCGAATCACCGTGAAAGATATTGTCGCCCAAAATAAGTGCAACCGCATCTTTACCTATGAATTTCTCACCAATCACAAAAGCCTGTGCCAGACCATTTGGAATTGCTTGTTCAGCATAAGAAAATTTACAGCCAATTCTAGTTCCATCACCAAGTAATTTTTCAAAGTGTGGAAGATCATGAGGAGTAGAAATGATCAGAATATCTTTAATACCAGCCTGCATCAGGGTAGACAAGGGATAATAAATCATCGGCTTATCATAAACCGGCATAAGTTGCTTGCTAACAGCTAGCGTAAGTGGGTGTAATCTGGTGCCTGAGCCCCCTGCGAGTATGATTCCTTTCATAAGGGAAAGTTGTAGGTTGTAAGTTGTAGGTTATAGGTTGTAGGTTGTAAGTTATAGGTTATAAGTTGTAAGTTGTAGGTTGTAGGTTGTAGGTTGTAGGTTGTAGGTTGTAAGTTTTAGGTTTGCTAATTTACTAATTTGTTAATTATCTGTTTTGGCTTTTTCAACAAGCTCATTATACCATTCAGCTCCATATTTTCGGATAAGGGGTTCCTTTAAAAACTGGTAAACTGGAACTTTAAGTTCATTTCCAAAACTGCATGCCGGGCTACAGATATTCCATCGGTCATAATGTAAAACCTCAAACTCGGGATAATTGGTTATTCGAATTGGGTATAAATGACAAGAAATGGGCTTTTTCCATCCTATTTTGCCGTCTTCATAAGCCTTCTCAATAGAACATTTACTAATTCCATTTTCCATAATGACATAGGCACATTCCTTATTGGTATCTACACAAGGTGTCGTGTAATCGCCTTCAAAGTCTTTGACATAGGTGCCTAATTCTTCGATTACAGCAATTCCCTTTTCGGTCATATAAGGTTTTACACTTGGATAAATCTCATCTAAAATTGCTAACTCCGAGCGCTCAAGTGGTGCACCTGAATCTCCTTCAATACAACATATTCCCTTGCATTTATTGAGGTTGCAAACAAAATTCTCACTGACTATATCCTCGTGAACAAGGGTGTTTTTAACTTCAATCATCATACATTATTTAGCCGCTTAAAGGGCATATTTCAATCCTTCGGCAGACATTAACTCCAAGGTAACAGAGCCCACCAATAGTTCTACCTGAGCTTTAACCGGAATCCGATTTGCATCATCCGTTATCCAAAGATATAATTTACTATTCTTCCTGAATATTCTTCCAGGTTGAATCGAAGGGCTAAACTTAATACACCGGATTAATCCAAGTGTCGTTTTTACAACTTCTTTTCCAATATATTGGACCTCCATGTTGCTAATGCCATCATTCAGAAAATAATCCATGCTAAATTTATCGCCTTCGCTAAGCTTTGAGATATTTAGATTACGTGCAAAATAATAGGCTGAAACTACGTCAAATAGTTGACCATTACTTTTAAAGGTCCCTTTTTTGGAAACCACCTTTTTTTCATCCTGGTAAAAGCGAGCTTGATCACTTCGTCGATAATTGGCTTCACGGATATTCTCTTTATAGAGGTATGGACTCATCGTTAACTGATCAATATAGGAATCGTAGCGATTTTTGACCTTGTAAAAGACACTGAATGTTCCGGCCGTACCACCTTCAGCTATGAGATGATAAACCGGCTTATTATCAAATACGGCAGTGGTTTCTTCAACGCTAATAGAGGCTTCTGCTGCAGTTATAAAGCCATATCGCAGTCTGTATTGAAGCTTTTCTCCAACTTTAAATACGGGATCGCCAGTATTCTTTAGCCCTTGCGAAAATGCAAATGAACCCGTTAATAATAGAAAAACACTAACTAATTTCCTAATCATGAATTCTTTAAGGCAATAGTTTAACCCCTTTATGTCATTCTGGGCTTGATTCGGAACGCTTAAAAATAGGCACCGTAGAACAAGGTTCGCCGTACATGATACTTTTGGCCACGCTTGATAATTTCACCGTAATATCAATATAGGCCGAATCAGGAACAGCAATTTCACCGCATCCTTTGACTACCACGCGCTGATCACGATATTTTTCAATGTCCATTTTGCTAAGTTCACGCTCAAAAAGAATAGTTTCAAGCAATTTAAGGTCGCCAAAGACCACTATTTTAGCAAATGGTGCCATCTTGCTGGCAAGAAGCATATAAGCCCAGGTAGGTACAATTGCATCGGCTGAGCAACCTATTGCAATGTGTTTGCCTGCATAAGATTCCCAGTTATGCCCTTTAATAAATTCTCTGAAGTCTTTCTCTTTGAGCATTAAGCCATGAAAGAGATTGTCTTTTATATCATAGAAAAAGCGTTCACCAGCTGGGTAAAGATCTGCAAGATCTAGACTGACGAGCCCGCTTTGAGCTACCTTATTAACAATATTTTCCTGAATGTTCATCTTGCTATGCTTTGAGATCATTGATTAGCTCCGAATCATTTATTTAATCCGGCCTAAAACAAAAAATCCGGAAGCGAACCAATCACTTCCGGATACAAAGTTAATGAAATAAGGTATTAAAAGAATTTTACACGGTTGTCTTTAATATCAGACTTATCGCGTAAAACTTTAAAGGCTTCACCTGATGCACGTTGCTGAATGGCCTGAGCCACCTGAACCTTTTGTTTAAAGGCATTGGCTAGGGGCGCAGGCTTACTGAAACCGTTGACTACAAAAGCATAAACTCCCTGATCACCTTCAATAGCTTTCGATAATTTACCTGGCTGTGACCCAAAAATAGTTCCTACCAATTTGTTTTCCTGAGAAATTCCAGGAATAACAGGATTAGCAAATACGATATTTTGCACAGGAGTTACTGGTTTGCCAGCCTTTTGAGCAACTTGCTCAATAGAAGTTGAACCTGTAACTGCTTTGCTCATTTTCTCTAAAAGTAAACGTGCTTTTACGCGCTTAATAACCAATGGTTCAATCTGCTTCTTTACCTGCTCTAAAGGTAAAGTACCTTTTTCAAATACATCAACAACCTTTGAAACTGCAAACTTGTTACCCATTTCAAATACCTGATTAGAAACATCACTCTTATCTGCTCCAAAAACCCATCTGATCATTTCACGAGAATTATCTAAACCCTCAACAGCTGCCTGAGTAGGGGTTACATTTTCTGCCAGTTTTTTAGCATACCCCGACTTCTTAGCTTCTTCGTCAAATGCCTTATCGTTCTTTGCTGCAGCAAGGAAAGCTGTGGCCTTTGAATAGGCCTCCTGCTGAGTTTTATTACTTGTTGACAAAGATTTATCAACCAATGCTACTTTAGCAACCTTAGAAGAACCAATTTGTGCATTAATCTTAATTACATGCACACCAAACTGAGTAGTTATTACTTTCAATTCTCCTGTCTGACCGTTAAAAACAGCTTCCTCAAAGGCTGGAACCATTGCGCCTCTTGCAAAAGTACCCAGATCGCCACCCGTATCTTTCGAAGCATCCGTTCCAAATTTAGCTGCCAATTCGGTGAAGCTAGCGCCACCTGAAATTAAGTTACGAATGGAATCCGCTTTAGATTTTGCCTTATCGATACCGCCTTCAGCAGCTGGATTAATTAATATATGACTAGCCTTAACTGAATCGGGACCAATCTTTACATCAATAACCTTTGCCATTTTGTAAGAGCCATTGGTAAATACAGGGCCAATGAAAGTACCAGCAGAAGCTTTAAATATCAATGAATCTAGTGCAGGATCTAATTGACCTTTGCGAACATAGTTGATTGGAAGTTTTGTTTCAGAATTGATACCTACAAATAAAGAGTCGTTTGTTGATGCCCTGAAATCAGTAGCAATTTTTTGAACTGCAGCTATAACCTCGGCCGAATCAGATTTTGATGGATTGGCATCAAATATGATGTATTCAAAAGATCTGCTTTCGGATGGATTTTTATAACGAAAATTATTTTCATTGTAAAAATCACTATAATCCTGATCAGTAACCTTTACTTGATTATCAGGTACCGAATTATAATCAAGACTTACATAACTGAAATTAGCCAATTTATTTCTTTGGCTATAATCTTCTCTAGCTTCAAGAGTAGTTACATAAATACTGTTCTTGATTAGATTTGAATATTTCTGCGCCATTTTACTTTCGCGGATATTCAAAAGAAAGGAAGTCCATTGCTTACTTACAGGACTGTCGCCCGCTTGAGTCTTAACATTTTCTAGGAATGAATTTAACTGAACTCTATTTAACTGCCCAGTTTTAGGATCACCAAAGTTTTGTATGATCTGAGGATCAGGATTTTTACCGGTAACCAGATCATTCAGTTCGTTCTTACTAACCTGTAATCCAAGACGATTCATCTCTTTTTTCATCAAAAGTTTAGAAACAAATTGATTCCAGGTATTTTCAACTATATAAGATGTCATTTGTGGATCCAGATTGTTCTGGCCCATTTGCTGCTTAAAGTTATTTGAATTTAATTCAACCTGCTCATTGAATTCCAGGATTGGAATGGCTTCACCATCAACTTCACCAACTTCTGTCTGATCTGCACGTATAAATGATCCACCCATTTGCAATGCATCGCTTACCAAGAACGCAATTATTGCGAAACCAATAGCCCCAACGATGATTAACCCAGCACGGTTCCGCAAAAAACTCATTATTCCCATATCCGTATTTTTTTATTCTAATTTTAAAAGAGGGCGCAAGATACAAATTTTGAAAAATAAACAAGAGAAAATTAGAGAATCGGATAATTAACGTTATTTCGAACATGCACCTGTTTATTATCATTGGAAGGAGGAGCCTTTTTATTGTCATTACAATGAGGCTCTTGTTTTTTGTCATTGCGAGGAGGCACGACGAAGCAATCTCCTAATTTGAATCCAATTGCTAGTTGAGATTGCCGCGCTGCGCTCGCAATGACAGAGTAGTATCAAGCAATGACGAAGTAGTATCAAGCAATGACAGAGTAGTATAAAGTAATGACAGAGTAGTATCAAGCAATGACAGAGTAGTATTAAGTAATGACAATTAGTACTCGCAATGACTGAGTAGTATTAAGCAATTACCCAGGTATACTCAGCTTGTCTTCTCTGATTTAGATAGCCTTTAACACTTAAAACCCTTGCTCGCCGGTTAATCGTAGATCGCCGGTTGATTGGACTATTTCATAGTAAGAAAAATCTTCATTGGCCCAGAAACTGGTGCCATACAGTACATTGTCTTTGGAGGCAATGCTAACAAGTTTATTGGAAAAAAAGCGCTTTTGGGTTTCATCCCAAATTAACTCATCAGATTTAAAGGTCTCGCCTTTTATATTAGTAACCACCACATTTCGCATGAGTTCAACCCTGTTTTCTCGTTCCCGTCGTATTGCATAATCAGCACGTACCCGACTAGTTTCTTGTCGATTTGGATCAAAAAAAATGACAGTTACTCCCTTCCTCATTTCGATATAAGGTTTTTCTGTTTTAAAACTCAGTAATTCAGGGGTGATCAGCTTGGCTTTAACATGGGCGGAGTCGCTATAGATAATTTCAACTCCAGTAGATTTATCAACCGGTACGATCAGCTTCTTTGCTGAGATTTTTTCCACATCACGCAGATTATTCTCACATGCAAATTGCAGAGCTATCCCAGTAAAAAAAACAGCACCGAATATGCAGCGCCGAACTTTCATTAATTATTCAATGTAGGATTTCTGGAACCACTTGT
>CAIJME010000344.1 GCA_903821625.1 uncultured Sphingobacteriales bacterium
CCTTTGGGCAAAATTGAAATGGTTAAAACCCCTCTTTTTGGAATGATCTACAAGAGAGTGGTAGTCTTGATTGACAGGAAAAATAAAGAAAGTCGTGCACGTAGTGTTGAAGAATTGAAGATCGACCTTGCAAGGGGACAATCAATTCTGATATTCCCCGAAGGTACAATGAACAAAACTGAAGCAGACCTAGCCGACTTTTATGATGGAGCATTCAGACTCGCTATTGAAACTCAAACAGATATAGCACCCATGGTCATATTAAATGCAAGAAACCTTCTCCCAAGGGCAAATCCTCTTAGCGTAAAACCAGGATTGATTACCTGCATTTTTGATGAACCGGTATCCGTAGCCGGACTTCAAGCCGAAGACCTAGAAGATTTAAAGGCTAAGGTTCGAAAGCGAATGGAAAATTTAATCAAAAATTCTATTTAATATTTTAACTTTTTCTCAGTCAAGTCTTTAGCTTTTGGCAATGGAGGTAAACTTTTGAGTCCCTTTGGGCGACCTGAATTGTTAAATGTTTCAAGTGATCTTTTGAGGTAGTTGATCAGGGCATATTCATCCCAGGTAGATAATGATTCATAATCTGGGCGAAATGTAATCATGAAATTTTTCAGATCAAGGCTATCTAATCCGGTAATGTTTCGCACGGTATAGGCATTAAACCTACGATCAACCTCCGATTGCCTGAGCTCATTCGTATAATAAGAATTGAACCTACGTGCCTGTCCGGGTGTTTTACCAATAAGCTCATAAATTGCAGTAAGTGGCTGAAAAATGTAGGCTAACCAAGGAGGTTTTCCGGCATAATAGGAGCCTTTTTTTCGATATTGCTCTTTTATTTCATCCAGCTCCTGCTTTTTACTTTGACCCTGAACCATCACTTCTGAAAGCTTGATTACAGGCTGAAGCCTCAGAACAAGATCAGAAAGATCAGGCAGAACAAGGATTAGATCGGTATATCCTGATTTTGAAAAATTAAGCGTGTCGCCCCTCAAGGCTGGCATTCTAAACAATCCATATTCATCACTCTGGCTGATAAATTTGGTTCTTTTATTAAGAATAAACACATTGGAAAGTTTTGATACACCAGACTTTTCCATGATTAAGCCCCTTACAGCAGGTTCCTGAGCATATAAAAACCTATTTGCAGACCCAATAAATTGAATAGCAATCAGAAATACAAAAAGCCCCTGTTTCATCTTTTTCAAAATTAGCAAAACATAGGCTTGGATTATCTAAATAATGTTAAATAGGGTAATAAATTGGCTTTAAGCCTTTCCAATTAAATCTTATCTTTGCCGTATGATTAAATCCATGACAGGCTATGGTTTGGCTACCAATGATTTTGCCCACGCAAAATATACGGTGGAGATCAAATCATTGAACAGTAAGTTCCTGGAACTTTCTTTAAAAATTCCAAAGGCATTTTCTGATAAAGAGTTTTTATTAAGAAACGAATGTACCAGGCAAATTGAACGCGGGAAGGTAAATATTAGTATCAACATTGAATACGCAGAAACTACATTAAAGACCTCCAGTATCAATCAGGCATTACTCAAGCATTATTACGCTCAGCTCAAGGAATCTGCAGATGCCTTAGGCGATACGGGCAGCAACCTGTTTCAAATGGCACTGAACTTCCCGGAAGTTGTTCAATATTCGGTTGATGAAGTAAGCGAAGACGAATGGAAAACAGTTTATAAAACTTTTGAACAGGCACTGGCAAATTTTCAAAATTTTAGGCAGGATGAAGGCGAAGTTTTAAAGCTAGACCTGATACTGCGAATAACAAATATAATGGAAGGGATGAGACTAGTTTCAGAACAGGAGCCACTACGTATTCCATCCATAAAAAATCGGTTAAACCAGTTTTTAGAAGAGGCTGTTGGAAAAGAGAATATTGATCATA
>CAIJME010000345.1 GCA_903821625.1 uncultured Sphingobacteriales bacterium
AGCGAAAGAGGTTTTTAAATTAATTGCTTAATAATATTTTAATAATTAATGCCTTTTGTTAAAAATGAATAGGTTGTAAGTCTCTAATATAATATAAGTCTATACAGACATTACTCTTAACTCATAGATAGTTTAGTTAGAAATTTTAGATAGATAATAACAAATGATTTTATTAGATTTTTTGTTATATCAAATTTATAAGAGCATAAGCAGCATGCGTGATTTAATTAAAAATATACTATCCGTTCCACTTCATTTTTCACAAGCTGAAATTTATTCCATATATTCCATTATTATTTATTTCTATAAGTCAAATTGTCTTTTTAAATTGTAGTCTTAAAAGGATTACAAAATAGAAAATAACACTTAAATGTTTCTGCGGCTTATTGGCAGATTCGAAAATTGAATTCATCAAGTAAAATACATTGAGATTTTTAAAATTTCAATGAACTATATATTGTTTATTTAAGAATATTTTCATTTTAACGGCTGTATAATTTTTGAAACCAACAGATACCTCAAATCCGGAATACTTCCACAAAGTTGTGGATTGTCAGTATGCTTGCCCAGCACATACACCGGTACCTGAATACATTAGGCTGATTGCAGCAGGCAAATATACAGAAGCTTACATGGTCAATTGGGAGTCCAATGTATTCCCTGGAATACTTGGCCGCACCTGTGATCGTCCCTGCGAACCGGCATGCCGGCGTGGAAGAATCGAGGAAGAGCCTGTCGCTATTTGTCGATTGAAACGTGTAGCTGCAGATAATAAGGATGATGTAAAGGCATTTATGCCTGCAATTCCTTCTCAAATGAATGGAAAGCGGGTGGCATTGATTGGTGCAGGACCAGCCTCCTTAACGGTTGCACGTGATCTTGCTCCCCTTGGCTATGAAATTCATTTATATGATGAGCATGAGGCCGGCGGCGGAATGATGCGCAGCCAAATTCCTTCCTTTCGTTTACCCACTGAAGTACTGAATGAAGAAGTGGGTTATATCCTAGATATGGGCATTCATACCCACTTCAAAACCTATGTTTCAAGCTTAAATGAAATCCTCGAGAAGGGCTACGATGCAGTTTTTGTAGGCACCGGTGCACCTCGCGGTCGGAACCTCGATCTTCCGGGACGAGAAGAGGCCGGTAAAAATGTACATATCGGAATTGAATGGCTTGCCAGCGTTGCTTTTGAGCATACTCATAAAATCGGTAAAAAGGTGATCGTTCTGGGTGGTGGTAATACCGCCATGGACTGCTGTCGTACGTCGCGTCGTTTGGGTGGAGAGCAGGTAAAAGTAGTGGTTCGCAGTCCTTTTTCTGAGATGAAAGCTTCTCCATGGGAAATTGAGGATGCCATGCATGAAGATATTCCCATTTTAGAGAATCACGTACCTAAATCATTCGTGGTAAAGGACGGCAGCCTTAAAGGAATGTTTTTCGAAAAGGTGATGGTTGAATACGATGATAGCGGAAAGCGTAAGCTTGTTCCAGTTGGTGAACCGGATGTATTTATTGAAGCCGATGATGTGCTCGTAGCTATCGGACAGCAAAATAGTTTCCCATGGATAGAAAAAGAAACGGGTGTAAACTTTGATGAATGGGGAATGCCTTTTGTTGATCGTGCGACCCATCAATCATCCAACAAAAAAGTTTTCTTTGGCGGTGATTCTGCCTTTGGTCCTAAGAATGTGATCACCGCAGTTGCTCATGGGCATCAGGCGGCCATTTCTATTGACTTATATTGTCAGGGTACTGCCCTCACCGAACGTCCTGCACCATTCACCAATTTGGTGAGCAAGAAAATGGGTATCCATGAATGGAGTTATGATAACGATGTAGTGAACGATCAGCGTTTTATAGTGCCACTTGCAGAGAAAAAAGCAGCTCTGTCTGATCGTAAGCTCGAAGTGGAACTAGGCTTTGACATTGCTACAGCAGTAAAAGAAGCCCATCGCTGCTTGAACTGCGATGTTCAAACTGTATTCGAAAAGGATAAATGTATTGAATGTGATGCCTGCGTGGATATTTGTCCTACTTCCTGTATTACTTTCACCCTTAATGGAGAAGAAGAGGATCTTAGATCCCGTTTGAAAGCTCCTGCGTTTAATATTACTCAAGACCTCTACGTATCCGATACCCTTGCCACCAAAAGAGTAATGGTGAAGGATGAAGACGTTTGCCTGCATTGCGGCCTTTGTGCTGAGCGTTGCCCTACTTCTGCATGGGATATGCAGCAATATTTGTATAAAGTTACCAAAGCATGCCACTAAATGCCTAATTCTAAAGTCAACAATTTTGTCATACGTTTTGCAAACGTAAATGGTACGGGTTCTGCAAGTGCAAACTATCTTTGTGCTAAAGCTATTTTCAGGATGGGAATTCCCGTCACTCCTAAGAATATTTTCCCTTCCAATATTCAGGGCCTACCTACTTGGTATGATGTCCGGGTTAGCGAGAAAGGCTATTTGGGCCGTCGTGAAGGGGTAGATATCATGGTTTGTGTGAACCCACAGAGTATGCCCGATGATGTTCGCTCAGTACGAAGCGGAGGATACTTCATTTATGATAGCACCAAGGCCTTGCATCCGGAATTGATTCGAAGCGATGTAACCTATATTGGGATGCCATTGATGGAAATGTGCCTTCGCGAATTTACTGATCCGCGACAGCGTCAGTTATTCAAAAATATTATTTATGTGGGTGCTTTAGTGGCATTACTCGATATCGAATTTGAAGTATTGGAGCAATTGTTGGCAGAGCAATTTGAGGGTAAAGAAAAATTAATTTCGTTAAACATTAAAGCTCTTAAACTCGGCGTTCAGTACATACATGATAATTTTTCCTTTCCTCTAGAGATCAGGCTGGAAAGACGCGACCTAGTTGGTGATAAGATATTGGTTGACGGAAATTCAGCCTGTGGATTAGGTGCCGTTTATGGAGGAGCAACTGTTGTAGCTTGGTATCCGATTACTCCATCCACCTCAGTTGTAGAAGGATTTGAAACGTATGCCAAGAAATTAAGAATCGATCCGGAAACAGGTAAAAAGAACTTTGCCATTGTCCAGGCAGAAGATGAACTGGCCGCGATTGGTATGGTGATTGGCGCCAATTGGAATGGAGCGCGCTCATTTACGGCAACTAGTGGACCTGGATTATCGCTGATGAATGAATTTTTGGGACTGGCTTATTTTGCCGAAATACCAACCGTATTGATCGATGTACAGCGTACTGGCCCTTCAACGGGGATGCCAACACGTACCCAGCAATCTGATATTTTGCTGGCTGCTTATGCATCTCATGGCGATACCAAACAGGTTTTGATTTTCCCTTCTACGCCAAAAGAATGTTTTGAAATGACTGCCGAATCGTTTGATCTTGCCGAATTATTGCAAACTCCTATCATCCTGATGACCGACCTAGACTTGGGTATGAATGACCATATGTCTGAGCCATTTGTATGGGATGATAGCAAACCATACGACAGGGGTAAGGTTTTGGATGCCCAACAATTAGAGGAATTGCCTCGATTTGGACGTTACCTAGATGTGGATGGTGATGGAATTACTTACCGTACTATCCCGGGAACACATCCAACAAAAGGCTCCTTCTTTACCCGAGGTACTTCTAGAGATGAATATGCAGCTTATACCGAAGATGGAAGCGTATATGCCCGAAATATGGACAGGCTTTTAAAAAAGTGGGATACCGCAAAAGATATCGTTCCGGCTCCCGTATTGTATCAACAAGAAAATAAGAGTCCTTATGGACTGATCTTCTTTGGAACATCTACCTATTCTGCCGAAGAGGCCATGGATGAAATGGAGGTCTCTGGAACCGTTTTCGATGCCATGAGACTGAGATCTTTTCCATTCAATAAAACGGTTGAAGATTTTATCCATTCGCATGAAATGGTATTCATCATTGAACAAAATAGAGATGGGCAAATGCGCAGCCTGCTGATCAATGAGCTGAATGTAAATCCTCAGAAAATGATCGCTGTTCTGAACTTTGACGGTATGCCAATCACCGCTCAGTTCATATCAACCAGGATTAATAAAACTTTATCTCCAGCCATTAACACAGAAGCTAAAATATGACCTATATACGTCCAAAATTCCGTCATCCGGATTTGCCAAAAAATGATCTCGGATACACTACTAAGGAATACGAAGGCTCTCTATCAACATTATGTGCTGGTTGCGGACATGATTCTATCAGCGCAAGTATCATAGAAGCTTGTTTTGAGCTTTCGATACCTCCGCATAGGATTGCTAAATTATCAGGTATCGGCTGCTCATCTAAAACGCCGACCTATTTTCTGGGTAACTCGCATGGTTTTAACTCGGTGCATGGAAGAATGCCTTCTGTCGCTACCGGTGCAAATATGGCCAACCGCGATCTAACCTATATTGGTGTGTCTGGCGATGGCGACACCGCTTCTATTGGAATGGGACAGTTTGTCCACGTGATCCGCCGTAACCTGAACATGGTTTATATTGTGATGAATAATGGCTGTTATGGATTGACCAAGGGCCAGGATTCAGCAACAGCCGATGAAGGATCAAAGAGTAAGGCAGGGTCTGTGAATCCCTTTCAGCCTATTGACCTTGCCGGACTGGCACTTGAACTCGGAGCAAGCTTCGTGGCGCAGAGCTTTTCGGGCGATAAGGAGCAGTTGATTCCACTAATCAAGGCTGCTATCAGTCATCAGGGTTTTGCCTTCATTAATGTTATTTCTCCTTGCGTAACTTTCAATAATAACCCCGGTTCTACCAAATCATATGATTATGTGCGTGAGCATATCGAATCGACTGGTAAAACTGACCTAGTTCCCGAAAAAACCGAGATATTGACCAGCTATGAAAGCGGTACGGGTACCGATGTGAAGATGCATGATGGAACCTATATCCGGCTAGAGAAACTCGCAGCAAACCGTAATCCGTTTGACCGAATGGGTGCCATGAATGCTCTTCAGGCTGCCAGAAATAGGAATGAAATCCTCACCGGATTACTTTTTGTGGAAACAGAAACCGAAAATCTACACCATACTATAAATTCTTCTGAAAGACCTCTAAATTCGCTGCTTCAAGAAGAGTTATGCCCCGGCTCTTTGGTATTGGCTGACATTAATGATGAATTGCGATAAGGGAAATTAGCTCAGCTGGTTTAGAGCACTACCTCGACAAGGTAGGGGTCGCTGGTTCGAACCCAGTATTTCCCACGATTATTCTTTGATTCCCAGCGCGCGCGTGTCGCGCGTGCTTTAACTGTTTTAACTGCTCTACACTAGTTTTATTAAATGGCATTTTGAGCACTCAATTTCACTTTAAATCGTTGAACATTCCCGCACTCAAAGATCTCTTCTATTCACTCTCCGTTTACCTACACAATCATTCTAAACCCAATTATTTTTTCAATTCGTTTTGATAATTGTTTTGTTATATTTAGGCTCAGCATCCGGTCATTTCCGGGTCAATGAATGAATGAAAGAGAATCTAGAAGTTCAGAGTGCATTAAAGAGGGGGCAGACGCAAGTTGCAGCAACCGGATTTTTAAGTTTGTTTTCCCTAATTGGGATCATGTTTTACGGACTTACATTCTTTTATGATTTTTGGGTTCAGGAGTTTGGATGGACTAGAGCTACGGTTACCTCGGGTAATGCCTTTGCTAAAATCTTAGTCGGGCTTTTTGGTTTTGTGGTCGGTTACCTGATCGATCGGTTTGGACCCCGTAAAATGATGCTTGCCGGTATTTTGATGGCCGGCTGTGCAGTAATTGGACTGGGTTTGATGACCTCCCTATGGCAGTTTTACGTGTTTTATATTTTCAGTGCTTTGGGTTATATGTGCGGTGGTCCATTGCCTAACCAGGTATTAACTTCCCGTTGGTTTGATAAAGCAAGAGGTAAGGCTATGGGCTTTGCCTACCTTGGGATCGGTATTGGCGGGATGCTCGCTCCGCAGATTGCAAAAGCATTGAATGTTGAATTTGGATACCGCCATGCATTGGTTATTCTAGGTATCACCATGATCGTATTGTCGTTTCCAATGGCTTGGTTCGTGAAGGATAATCCTCCGCTTACCGGAGATTTGGCAGCTTCAGATACACCCGAAGAACCAAAGCGGGAGATTAAAGATATTTTAAAGACTAGGGCTTTTTATTTATTGCTTATTGGAAGTATGTGCTCTATTGGGGCAGTTAGCGCGACCAGCCAGAATTTAAAATTATTCTTTAGTCTTGATCTTAAATATTCTCAGACACAGGCAGCCAACGTGCTTTCAATGATTCTTGCTGCTAGTATTTTTGGACGTATTTTTATGGGCTGGCTTGCCGATCGTATAGAAAAGAAATATGTGATGTTGTTGATCTATTGCCTGGTTGCATGTGCAATTCCATTACTCCATTTTGCGCAAGTTCCGGGCGTGATTTATGTATTTGCAATTGTATTTGGTATTGGGCTTGGCGGTGATTATATGATCATTCCTTTAATGGCCGCCGAATTATTTGGTGTACGGGTAATGGGGAGGATTATGGGTATTATTTTAACTGGCGATGGCCTTGCCGAAGCAATTGCACCATGGATGGTTGGATGGATTAGGGATATTAGCGGAAGCTATGCCAATGGATTTTCTACGTTGGTTGTGTTGGCTGTAGTGGGTATCATAACGGTTATATTTACGCCTAAGAGGCTGCCAGTAAGATAGATACCTAGCGACTGACGAATTTTTCGGGTATGGTGCACATTAAATTCGTAAGTCTGATGGTTCTCAATTTGCTCAATTAATTGCTACTGCGCGCGTGCTTAGTAACTTCTATTCTTTTTATTTTTTCAAGGTTTTAGTCCGGTTTCTTTCGCCAGTCTTTTCACTTCCTTAATAATTACCTCTTCAATATTTGAAGCCCATGGTGTTGTAAAAATAGGTGAGCGGCTAGCTTCATAACCTCCCTCTTTCCAAACGGTACTGGTTGGAATGTAGGCCATCACATCATTGGAATAACCAAAAACAAATATACTTTTTCCGAAAATCTTTTTAAGTTCAATAGCATAACCTACTAGCACTTCGCCACCCAAGGTAATTAATGCTTGTTCTCCAAGTTGCCATACTTGTACAGGATAGGGATAAGAAGTCATCAGTTGCTCTCCCTTTTGGAGCTTAGAAAGGAGTACTTTCGCATTTGCTTTTAAGTAGGCAGGTGTGTCAGAAGAATCACTGATGATAAATTTTAGTTCTTCGATGCTAGGACTGGCTTTTTCAAATTTTAAGTCAATTTCAGAATAAGATAGGGTTAAATTGGGAGAAAGCGGCTTCATTTTCTCCTTTAAAACGCTGTTGACAGAGGCTGCAAGTGTTTCACCATATTGCATTGCCAAGGCTACTGTCTTGCGCGGCAATGGATTTTGATCGGCCCCTGCTCCCTGAAAAAATAATGCTGTTGCTCCGGGATATTTTTTTTCTAATTCAATTTGAGCAAAACCAGCATAATCGCCCGACCATTCGTAGATTCCAAGAACCGTATTGTGGCAGGCATAACCGAAGGCAATTGCCATGATTTTTCCTTTTTCATCCACTACTTTTATCACCGGAACCGCAAAATCATTAGGTCCCTTTAATTCAGTTTGCAAATCTAACTTGTTCTCATTGTTATTTCGTCGGTTTACCTGAAATCGGCTTACACCATTTTCGGAGAAAATCGTTGCAGGTTTAAGGTTTTTTATTGCCTCAGCCACTAAATTCACTAGTTGATCTTCCAGCTTTTTTGCATACCGATCAATTTTTTCTAATTCCTTTTTATCCAGGCTAAAAATATGTGGTGCAGATTGAGTTTCAGGCCCCGTATGCGTATGGGAAGCATTGATCAAGATCTGTGATCTTGTTAAACCATATAGTTTCTGGATCCTGTTTCTAACGGGTTCAGAAATTACCTGACGAATAGCAACCAAGTCGGTTGAGATCATTATTGCACGATTCCCATTTGCATCCTCCAATAGTAGAGCCTTTGCCCATAAATCTGTTAGTTTACCCTCCGAAGCATGGTCGCGGGAAGCATAACCAGCCATCCACATGGATTCTTCGGGGGTGATTTTTACGCGGGCAACACCCGCTTTCCAGGAATTTTTGTTTTGAAAAGAATGAGCAAAAACTATCGAAGTAGGACCAAGCAGTATAATAAAAGATAGAATCAGTGCGAATGAAGTCAGGCTTTTCATGGTTAAATTTGCTTAAATGTTTAATAAATATAAGATTTTCAACGTCTGTTTTATGGAATGCTATACCTGATTTTTGTCTTATTTACTTGGATAGAATTATAACTGATTTCAATTACAATTTTGTACGGAGTTCATTTTCTTTGATAGTTAGCTTTGCATTTCAACAGATTTATCTTCTTGCCTCGTCGAAATGACGGTCTATTATGACTTAGCTTTTTACATTTTCTAAAAAATAATTCAAATATTCCAATATTTTATCCCAATCTTTGTATAGATTAAAATGAAAAAGCTTATAATCACCGTTTTAGCTGTTTTTTACCTGGGTGTTTCATCTGGGGCAACCGTGCATTTTCATTATTGCATGGGCGAGCTGATCGAATGGGGGCTTTCTAACGATTCTTCAGAAGTTGCTGATGACTGCAGTAATTGCGGGATGAAAAAAGGTGTTTCTGAGGATTGTTGTAAAGATCAAAAGCAGGAACTTAAGCTAAAGGAATGCCAAAAAGCTCCTTTAAGTACATTTAAGGCAAAGATTTTTGCTATAGAGCCCATATTTTATCATGAATTACAGGTAAAGATTCTTCCTTCATTTTTTGAACAACATTCTTTTATTAATTCCGTTCCGCGAACCGGGAAGACGCCTGTCTTTATTCTCAATCGCAATTTCCGAATCTGATAAATTTCTTTTTTAGGGTATTTGTATGCCTTAAATCCCTTTTTCAAAGCCTGTATTGATGGAGCATGCTCCAGGTCAACTCATTTGAAATTTTTAGGGATAATCATCTCTCATTTATTTTTTAATCATGATCTGGCATCTCTATAGGTAGCTTACAGATCTTACTATAAACTTATTAAACTAGTATCAACATGAAAAAGTTAATTAACACAAGCGCCATACTTATCGTTTTATTTTTTGCTGCATGCACAAGTTCTCAAAAACCTGCCGAAGCAAGTACGGATACCGCATCCCATAGCCAGGCTGCAGCAGTCTATACTTGTCCGATGCACCCTGAAGTAATCAGCGATAAACCAGGTGCTTGCCCAGTATGTAAAATGGACCTTATTGTAAAAACCGATGAAGCTGGTTCTGCAGATTCAACTGTTACAGACAGCAGTCATTCTGCTCAGCAACACTAAAAAAGATGGTTGAGAACATCATTTCATTTTCTCTGCGTAACCGCTTCATTGTATTGCTTTTTGCAGTAGGAATCTTTACTTGGGGACTATTTTCTGTAAAAACAAGTAAGATTGATGCCATTCCGGATCTGTCCGAAAATCAGGTTATTGTATTTACAGAATGGATGGGCAGAAGTCCGCAGATCATTGAAGACCAGATTACTTA
>CAIJME010000346.1 GCA_903821625.1 uncultured Sphingobacteriales bacterium
GGCCTGATTCCTACAGGATCACGCATTACAAAGGCATCGCCGTGACCCAAAATACCGCTGATGGTATAACCACCATCCCAAGTCTTAGCAGAACGTCGCAAAATCGAAGCTACATCAATATGCTCTGCAATCTGGTGGCTGATCTCCTCATTAGAGAAGCCTTCATCTTTGTATTTATCAAACAATATCTGATTTTCATCGTCTAAGAAGTGTCCGATTTTTTCAAGTACCGTAACCGTATCTGTTCTTTCTTTAGGATGCTGCCCCAATTCAAACAGCTGTTCCAGAAGTTCATCAACATTAGTCATATTAAAATTACCACTTACTACCAGATTTCTGGTCATCCAGTTATTCTGGCGTAAAAAGGGGTGACAACTTTCAATACTATTTTTGCCATGAGTACCATAGCGCAAATGGCCCATGAGTACTTCGCCAGTAAAGCTAATATGCTCCTTTAACCAATCCGTATCCTGAAGAAGTTCAGGACTTTCTTTATAAACATCGGCAAACTTTTTTTGAACATACTCAAAGATCTCTGAAACCGCATTTGCTCCCATTGCCCGATGGCGACTTATGTATCGCTTGCCTGGCTGCACATCTAATTTAATAGTTGCAATACCAGCTCCATCCTGCCCTCTGTTATGCTGTTTTTCCATTAGCAAATACAATTTATTCAAGCCATACAGGGCGGTACCGTATTTTTCTTGATAATAAGATAAAGGCTTTAAAAGACGGATAAGTGCGATTCCGCACTCATGTTTGATCTGGTCACTCATAAGTAGTTCTGAGATTGCAAAAGTAGATATTTAATCCCTAACAAGCCAAGGAAAAAATGCTGAAAATCATCAACCGATGGTAGTAATTTAAAAGAAGTATACACAGGCTTCAAAATCAAAGAAATTGTTGAATTAGTGAAGGAAAAACTAGTAGCAGAAGCAATAAAAATGCTAAAAACATGCTGAGATAAGCTTTAGCCGTAGTAGTAATTCTTACATCAGTACTAGAACTAATCGATTCTTTTAAATATGCATTTAAAGGAATTTTAAAATAGTAGAATAAGGATACCAAGGTACTGATCGCTGCGATTATGATCATAACCAAAATTATCAATGAACCCGATGAGTGATAAGCATCCAATGCAGTGGAGAATACTAAAAACTTTGCGGTAAATCCAACCGTAGGAGGCAAACCTGTTAGGGAAACCAAGATGAGTACAAAACAAACCATTAACACACTAAATTGCCGGCCAAGCCCCCTATACTCGTCCAGATTTTGTATCCCGGTTTGTTCTTCAATCTCATCGACAATTAAAAATGCTGCCATATTCATGATCACATAAATAAACATATAAAAAATTAGTGCATTATATCCCTGTCCAGGAGCTACAAAAAGAGCCATAAACATAAACCCAGTATGGCCTATTGACGAATAAGCAAGCATACGTTTCGTATTATTTTGCCAAATGGCAGCAAAGTTTCCAAGTACCATACTTGCAATAGCTATTGAAGCTAATATTGATTTGATGTCTAAAAATGTATGATCAAGTGCGTTAATTAACACGACAAACTTAATTAGCAGGGCAAAACCGGCAATTTTTGGAGCAGTAGACAGAAAAGCAGTAACCGGCGTTGGTGCTCCTTCATAAACATCGGGTACCCAGAAATGAAGCGGTACAACAGATAATTTAAAAGCGACTCCAACCAACACCATGGTCAAGGCAACGACTAAAGCCATGGGCGGGATATTATTTAATCCGGTAATAAAGGTAGTATCATTTAAATATAGGCTACCTGTAAATCCATATAACAGCGATATCCCATAAAGCATAATAGCAGAACATACCGCACCAAATAAAGCATATTTCATCGATGCCTCACTTTGTTTTTGATCACGCGAAATATAGCCAACCAGTAAATAAGACCCTAGAGACACCATTTCTAAAGTCATAAATACCATCAGTAAATTAGCTGACATGACCATTAGATTCATTCCAAGATGAACAGCAAGGAGAATGGCATAAAGATCACCTGTACCTTTTTCATGATTCAGCAGGGAACGATTATACCGGATAAACAAAACAAATAACAAACTGACGAGGCAAAAAAGAATTTTAAAAAGAATGGAGAGATGATCCATAATCAACATTCCGCCAAATAAAGGGGTAATTTCTATATTCAGGAATGTAAAACTTTGAGCCATTACACTCAATACAATACCGATTGTTAAACCAAAGCTTACGTGGGGAAATTTTTTAGATAAAAAAAGGTCGGATAAAATCACAAGAAGGAATCCTACCACCAAGGTTACCTCCGACTTAAAATACGTAAAGCTTGCAATCGTATCATTAATTGAGGAAGATATTAACGGTAAATATTCGTTCATCATCCGGCAATTAATTGAACAAAGGCTAGAACAGAAGCATTCATTTTATCAAAGAGCAAAGAAGGAAAAATGCCAAGTGCTAAAGCTAATACTGCTAGTGGTATTAAAGCTAATTTTTCACGTGAATTAACATCACTAAGTTTGGAGAGCCAATCCTCACCTCCTTTTAAACGTGGCTGTCCAAAGAACATACGCTGTAAAGTCCAAAGGAAATAGGCAGCACTCAACAGAATACCTATTGAAGCCACTACAGACATCCAACGAGGGATCAGTCCATTTACCTGTTCGGAAGTAAACGCGCCAATTAAAGTAAAGGCTTCGGCCATAAATGCAGAAAAACCAGGCAAGCCTAATGATGCGAAAAAAGCGACGATCACAAAGGCTGTAAACTGAGGCATTATTTCTGCCAATCCGCGAAAATTTGAAATTTCTCGGTCTTGTACACGCTCATAAATCATTCCTACCAGGAAGAATAGCATAGCCGATAAACCACCGTGACTAATCATTTGAAGCATCGCACCACTTACACCCTCGGTTGTAGCAGATGCAATTCCGAGTAGTACAAATCCCATGTGAGAAACTGAAGAATAAGCGATCA
>CAIJME010000347.1 GCA_903821625.1 uncultured Sphingobacteriales bacterium
AGATGAAGTTTCACCAAAAGTAACCAGGCCTGAGCCTGCTTTTACCAATAAAGAGTCAAGGTGGCCATGATAGCAACCTTCAAATTTGATAATTTTGTCGCGTTGAGTATAACCACGTGCTAAACGTACTGCCGACATCACCGCTTCGGTTCCCGAACTGGTAAATCGAAGTTTACGGATATACTTATTATTTTTAAGAATGAGTTCTGCAAGTTGATTTTCAAGAGCAGTGGGAGCACCAAAGCTCATGCCGTTCTGCATTACTTCGATTACCTTTTCACGAACAGCTGCATGGTTATGTCCAAGAATCAATGGCCCCCAAGAAGCACAGAAATCAATAAACTGATTACCATCAGCATCCCAAATAAAACAGCCATCGCCCTTTTGTATAAATAAGGGAGTACCATGCACAGACTTAAAAGCCCTGACAGGCGAATTTACTCCCCCAGGAAAATAAGTCTTTGATTTTTCATATAATTCTGCTGATTTTTCTCTTGAAATATCTGGTTTAACCGTAGAGTTAACCGTTGTTTCTTCATCAGATCCTGAAAATATTTTCTTTATTGATTCTAACATTTTAATTATTTTAAAAATATGTTGTCAGTTTTCTGTTATCTGTTGTCAGACTTGGAGGATAAAATGTGTTTATAAACTATTAAACCTTCCACTTTATTTTCACTTTCAAATGCCGGCAGGATGCCAAAGCCAAACGCTACCAACCTCCTAAATTATCGCATGACTATTAAACCAACTAACAACTAAATAGTATTGAGTATTGAGTATTGGGTATTGAGTACTAACTAACCACTAACCAACTAACCACTAACCAACTAACTGCTTTTAGCTTTTAGCTTTACCCTTTCGCCTCCTTCAATCCATCCATCCTTTTTCAAGTATCTCACGAGCATGATACGTTATAATTATATTGGCACCAGCCCTACTGAACGCGTACATGTTTTCCATGATCACTTTTTGCTCGTCTATCCAGCCTTTAGCACCTGCAGCTTTTACCATGGAGTACTCCCCTGAAACATTATAACAAGCTACCGGTAAATTTGTGCTTTCTTTCAAACGATGAATAACATCTAAATAAGCAAGTGCAGGTTTAACCATCAAAATATCTGCTCCTTCTTGTTCATCAAGAGCTGATTCCCGCATTGTTTCGTTAGGATTCCTAAAATCCATCTGGTATGCCTTTCTATCACCTTTTCCCGGAGCTGAATCTGCAGCCTCTCTAAATGGACCATAATATGCAGAAGCAAATTTTATGCTGTAGCTCATTATGGCGGTATTGACCATACTATTCTGATCTAATTTTTCACGAATACCGAGTATTCGTCCATCCATCATATCTGATGGAGCTACCATATCAGCACCTGCCTGGGCATGAACTAAGGCCATTTGCGCCAAAATATCTACAGTCTTATCATTCTGAACATAATCATTATGCAATATTCCGCAATGTCCATGTGTAGTATAAGCACAGGTACAAACATCTGTAACCACATAAATATCATCAGCAAACGCTCTTTTCAATTCACGAACTGCATTTGCGACAATCGAATTTTTATCGAAAGATGAACTGGCATCTTCTGTTTTTTCTTCACCAACACCAAAAAGCAATACTTTATTCAGTCCGAGTTTTAAAGATTTTTCAACATCCTTGAGTAGAGTATCTGCAGAAAAATGACTTACCCCTGGCATAGCATCAATTCCATGTACCACATTTTTGCCGGGCACAACAAAATATGGAGCGATAAACATATCCTTTGACAATCTGGTTTCAGCAACCATTTCACGCAATAGCGGCGATTTTCTTAACCTCCTGGGACGAATTAACATATATGATCCATTGGTTTATAGTATAAATATTAGTCAAGAGCAAAAATGGCCTCTGCTAAACCCATCTCATCTGGCGAGAATGGCAGGGTATATTTAACTCCCATTTCATCAAATTTTTGGCCTGTTGTTTTACCAATACAAATTACTTTCTGATCTGGTTCCAATAAATTTTCAGCAAAATATGAATCAACATTTGATGGACTTGTAAAAATCAGAACTTCAGCATTTGATTGCTCAACATTTTCTTCACTTACAGTTTCATAGACAGTTAATTCAATGATTTTAGTTTCTTCAGAAAGTGCTTTTTGGATAGTCTTCAAAGAGCCCTTAGCACTTGGGAATAAGATAGTAGTGCCATTAGCCTGTTTGGCAAACTCTTTAGCGATATCTAGCGTATCAATTCCTTCTTCTTCACCATTAAAATCGGCTTTTTTGCCCTGAAGTCGAAGTGCATCTTCAGAAGCTCTGCCAAGGACCCCGAATTTTACTTTTTTTGAAAGCTGAGGATCCAGTTTGAAAAAATATTCTATAGCATTTTTACTGCTGAAGAAAACCCAATCTATATTTCTTAAGATAAACGGATCCAGTTTATTAATATAAGGAAATGTTCTGATCAATGAACGGCCTTCTATTTCTATTTGATGCTTTGCCAGTGCATTCCTCAGATAGCTCGAATCGCTCAGCTCACGGGTAATAAATATGTTCATTGGAAATTTACGGTCGGCGGCAAATTTAGCGACGATCTTCTCAGCAATACCATCTGCTGTTTCAGTCTGCATAAATAACCGATCCGGAAAATCAGTGCCATCAGCTGCCTTAGAGGTCCAGATTTGAAAATTAGACCCATCCTTACGGCAATAGCAACCTAAGGGCATCTGACACCCACCCTCGAACAAATTCAACACTTTTCGTTCGATTCCAATTTGTTCGGCAATAGCATGATTGTTTATCGCCTGAAGTTTTTCAAAAAGCGCTGTATCATTTTCACGGATCTGGTAAGCTAATACTCCCTGCGCCGGAGCTGGAATCAATTCATTAGGCTCCAGCTCTTCGATATAAAATTCACTCAAATCGAGACCTAAACGAAGTACCCCTGCTTTTGCAAGCATGATTGCATCATACTTTTCATCACGTAATTTCTGAATTCGAGTGATCACATTTCCACGAAGTTCTTCGATCTCAAGATCAGGACGAACAGCTAAAAGTTGAGCTTTTCTGCGATTGGAGGAAGTTCCAACCATTCCACCAAACTTAACTGATAGTTTCTGTTGAACATCTACACAATCCTTTAAAATCAACAAAAGCTCTGCCGGATCTTCGCGATCAGAAACAGCAGCAATAATCAAGCCTTCGGGATGATTAGTAGGTAGATCTTTATGGGAATGGACAGCCAAATCGATCGTGCCGCCTAGAAGTTCTTCTTCAAGTTCTTTTGTGAAAAATCCTTTACCTTCAAGCTTATCGAAGCTCAAGTTCAGAATTTTATCTCCCTGGGTTTTGATGATCTTTAATTCTGAATCAAGGCCTATTGCAGCCAAAAGATCTTTAACATAATTAGCCTGCCACAGTGCAAGTTCACTTCCACGTGTACCAATTATGATTCTTGATTTTGTAGTATCTTCTGATAAATGATCAGGCATGATTTTTATTTTGTTCGGCCGTTTTTTTCGTAGCTAAAAATAGCCAAAATGATTGGGATCAACCGAAAATCAGCTATTTTTTATCAATATATCCTTAGCCATAACCATCGGAAGGCTGATATATTTCTTTTCCATATAATTCATAACCCGCTCTAATACCTCACGTGAGTTTGAATCCATACCTTCAATTTCATCAGCGAAGATTCTGTTCACGGCAGCATTTCTGATCTCTTTGATCTTAACAGGAACATCTCTCATTGCAATTTCAACTCTACGTTGTTTTAACACCGGCTTAAATTCCAGGATATTATCTTCAATGATACGCTCAGCAAAAATGAGCTCCTCATAACGTTCCTGTAAATTACTATTTGCTATTTCCTGTAAGCTATGAACT
>CAIJME010000348.1 GCA_903821625.1 uncultured Sphingobacteriales bacterium
TCATCCATTACCTGCAACATGGTATGAAATGCGAAAAATAAAACAAGTAACAGTGATGAAAAATGGCCACGTTTACTTAACCGAAGATCAACATTATTATAGTGTTCCTTATGAACTTATTGGCAAGAAGTTAAAGATGCAATACTCCCGTTCAGAAGTAAATCTGTATCTGCAATATGAACTCTTAGTAACACACAAGAGATTACGTAGTCCACATAATTATACCACAGTCCCTGAACATATGCCTGCACAGCACCGATATGTAACGGAATGGAATCCCGCTTTTTTTATGGCCAAGGCAAAGGAAATTGATCCTGTTGTTGAATATTACATCAGCCAGGTACTGGCAAAGAAACAGCATCCGGAGCAAGGGTATAAATCCTGTATGGGTATTTTATCTTTTGCAAAACGCTTCGGAGACATAAGGCTTATTAAGGCTTGTAAGAGAGCGCATGAGATCGGCTATTATAATTATAAGATCATCGAGGACATACTTACAAAAAATCTGGATAAATATGATGACGACAATATGGAACTATCAAATATGCCCACGCACGATAACATCCGTGGTGGGAATTATTATCAATAATTAATCACTAAAACCAATCAACATGAATGAGATCTTAACAAAAATGAAGCAGATGCGGCTTCAGGGAATGGCAAAAGCCTTCACACTAACACTTGAATCAGGCAGGAATGAAAAGTTCACCCCCGATGAAATGGTTACCCACCTTGTAGAATCGGAATGGGATGAACGTTATAATCGAAAGCTTGACAGAACGGTTCAGGCAGCCCGCTTCCGGTACAAAGCCAGCATAGAACAAATCAACTATGAAGATAACCGCATGGATAAAAACCAGGTGCTGCGCTTAGCAGATTGTGAATTTATCAAACGCAGTGAAAATATCATCATCACCGGCAGTACAGGTATCGGTAAAAGTTTTATTGCTTCTGCAATTGGCCATCAGGCCTGCTCACTGGGCTACCGGGTGCTTTACCAGCATAGTACCAAACTCTTTGGACGAATGAAAATTGCTAAAGCTGACGGTACTTATTTAAAAGAGCTGGCCAGGATCGAAAGGCAACATATCTTTATTATAGATGACTTTGGAATACAACCATTAGATGCACAAAGCCGCTCAGTACTAATGGAAATCATTGAAGACCGGCATGGAAGATCTTCGACCATTATCACCTCACAGGTCCCTATTAGCAAATGGCACGAAATTATAGGTGAACAAACCATTGCTGATGCTATTCTGGATAGAATTGTTCATGATGCACATCGTATTGAGATGAAAGGAGACTCTTTAAGAAAGAAAAAACAACAAAAAAGTGAAGAAGATATTGAATCGATAATCTTAAAAAACTAACTTAGCTAAAACATGATAAAAACAGATTAAGATTGAACTAAGAATGGCAGTCTAAAATGAGGGGGCTGTATAAAGCGATCTTGAGGGGGCTGTTTGACCGAAATATCCAGTAAATCAAGTAATACCTTCGAGTTATTATCAACTTCCTGAAAAGAGTGACAGCACATCAACAACAGCAGGAGTTATTTCAAACTTGTTGAGAAATATAAAAGAATTATTTATTGAGGAAGATAAATTAAAGTCTAAAAAAGAAAATAAAATATTAGTTCAAAAAAAGGGTCAATATTATCTTGATGCATTAAATGAAAATGATTTTGAA
>CAIJME010000349.1 GCA_903821625.1 uncultured Sphingobacteriales bacterium
AACATCATATTAGAAGAATTTCATAGTCCGAAAAAAATAATCCCCTTAGTAATGGCCCCACTTGTGTTATTCGGGACCCTAATTACTCATCTTTTTGGAGGTTCAGCAGGCCGTGAAGGAACAGCAGTTCAAATGGGGGCAGCTATTTCGGATCAGTTCAGTCAATTGTTCAGATTAAATGAAAATGATCGAAAAATCCTGCTCATTATCGGAATTAGCGCAGGTTTTGCTGCAGTATTTGGCACTCCACTTGCCGGAGCTGTATTTGCATTAGAAGTAATGGTGTTTAGCAGAATAAAAACAGAAGCCTTGTTACCAAGTCTGATCACCGCTTACATTGCTCATTTTTCATGTACTGCATGGAATGTTTCACATACCCAATATAGTATTCCAACTGTACCTGATATCGGTATAATAAACCTTGTTTGGGCGGCGCTAGCAGGTATTATTTTTGGACTAAGCTCCTGGTTATTTTCAAAATCTATGCAATTCTGGACCCAGATTTTTAAATCGTTCATCAAGTATGCTCCATTCAGACCATTGATTGGCGGTATTATTATTGCCATTGCCATATACCTAATCGGAAATACCAAATATATCGGATTAGGAATTCCAGTCATTTTAGATGCTTTCAGTGAAGATCTAAATTCTTATGACTTTCTACTCAAAATCCTATTCACAACTTTTACCATAGGCGCTGGTTTTAAAGGAGGTGAAGTTACTCCCCTATTCTTTATTGGAGCAACACTCGGAAATGCATTGGTATGGTTTGTACCCTTACCCGTGGCCTTACTTGCAGGAATGGGTTTTGCTGCTGTTTTTTCGGGAGCTACGAATACTCCAATAGCCTGCACCTTGATGGGAATCGAATTATTTGGGTTAGAAAGTGCAATCTTTATAGGCCTAGCCTGTTTAATTTCGTACTTTTTTTCGGGGCCTACCGGAATTTATACTTCACAAATAAAGAGCGGTCCAAAACATTATGTTATGAGGCAATTAATGTCTAAGAATAGGTTTGCTCAGTAATACAGAGATTTAGTTAAATTTCTTCTTACCTTCAAAAAATAATATTAAAATCTATCCATGACCCAAGCTGGAGTTTTAAAATTCATTATTATTGATGATGATAGTATAAATAATTTTCTAGTAAAAATTATTTTAAAAAAATTGACAGTAAATTCTAATGTTGAATCTTTTACAGATTCTGAACTTGCAATAGATTATTTACTTTCTCTAGAAACTGATGATTTTACCGATCTCATTATTTTTCTTGACATCAATATGCCAGTATTGAATGGATGGGATGTTTTAGATAAGCTAACCGCACGATTTGGCAAAACACTTCCAGCTAATGCTTTACTTTATATTGCAAGCTCTTCAACTATCAAGGAAGACATCTCTAGGTCAAAGATTTATGAAATGGTGACGGGTTACTTAACAAAACCATTACAAATGAACGAAATTCAAAGAATCATCGAATCCTGATTTTATTTGCCTCAAGAACCTTTGAACGCTATGCACCTGTCATCCCTACCGGTAGGCAGGCTGAACAACGCGAATGAAATTTATTTTATCAAGGCTAACTCGTTTATGGTTTAACAAAGGTCCCTCACCTGCTAAAGAGCAAATTTGGGGATGAAATGGGATTTTGACTGACCTATATTTTTTTAGGCACATAGGTTTTTGGTCATCCGATAGCTATCGGGTTTGCTAGGACAATGGCTGCCAATAGTGCACTCTAATAAAAACTCGTCATTTTGTACATTGCAGGACCTGAAAAAAGGAAAAACAGAATATATTTTGCAAAAAACACAATAATTGAGCAATTTAAGCACGTATACAAGAATAAATGAAAGAGATCAAGGCCATAATCAAAGCATTTGATGAGTTAGATAAATCTATTTTTCGCGCAGCCATCGCTACTGTGGTACGTGTAGAAGGATCTTCATATCGTCGTACAGGTGCGCGTATGTTGGTCTTTGATAATGGCCAATGGGTTGGTGGAATAAGTGGCGGCTGTCTGGAGGGCGATGCGCTTAAAAGAGCACGCTTAGCCATTAACAACTCACGTTCTACCTTGATTACCTATGATACCAGTGAAGATGACCCACATCAAATTGGAGTAGGATTAGGTTGCAATGGAATTATTGATGTGCTATTTTGTCCGCTTGATTTTAACGACTCCAGCAATCCAGTGGAGGTATTAAAATCCTGTATTTTATCAAACCGTGAAACTCATACGCTGATCACCATCACTGCAATTAATCACGATTTTGGAAATGTTAACCCTGGTCAACTGATTCATTATAAAGCTCCTGAAAGCCTGGCTATATTTAAAAATACGGGTCTAGAAAAATCTTTGGAGCAGGCAGTAAGGCAACAAATAGCAAATAAAAAATCAGGCTCTTTAAGTATTAAAACAGTGGATGGCAAAATTTTAGATGTGTTTATTGAGATTCTGCCACCAGAGATTCATGTCGTTCTGATGGGACATCAATACGACGTTTATCCGATGTGCCGACTGTTAAAAGAGATCGGGTGGAAGGTGAGTATTGTGGCCGAATTAATCAAAATCAATACTAAAATAGCTGAACTTGCAGATGAAATCATTACCCCCTCGGCATTTCCTGAAATGCTGATCGATGAACATACAGCAATCATTCTGATGTCGCATGACTATAAAACAGATAAAATCAATTTACCCAAAGCACTAAAAACGGCTGCACCATTCATTGGAATGCTAGGCCCAAAGGTACGCTCCGAAAAAATATGGCAAGAACTAGCTGAAGATGGTCAGTCAATAACTGAATCAGAAATGGAACGGATCTATGCGCCCTTGGGCTTGGATATTGGAGCACAAACCCCCGAGGAGATTGCCTTATCTTTAGCTGCAGGTATCCGTGCGGCCTTTGCTGAAAGAGATGGTTCTTTTTTGAAGTACAGAACATCCCCAATCCACCCAAGAACTTAAATTATGGTGCCTCAGGATAGTCAACCATTTAGCATTGCAGTCATTATTTTGGCAGCTGGCAGATCAGCACGTCTTGGTAGCCCAAAACAACTCTTGAGCTATCGAGGAAAAACTCTCTTGCAACACACTATTGATACTGCTCTTGAAAGTCAGGCAAGTCCAATATTAGTGGTATTAGGTTCTGGAAAGGACGCTATAAAAAAGGAGCTCGAGCAGAAACAGGTCTTCATCCTGGAAAATAGCTCCTGGGAAAGCGGAATGGCCTCTTCCATATCCTGTGGAATAACTAATCTCCAAGAACTTGCTCCTGAATCAAAAGCTGTAATTCTGATGGTATGCGATCAGCCCTTTGTAAATGCCAAACTCCTGAATAATTTGATCACTAAACATAAAGACACCAGGCAATCGATTGTTGCCAGCAGTTATGCAAATACTCTAGGTACTCCTGCCTTATTTCATCAAAGCCTTTTTTCTGAACTTTTGGTATTAGAAGGAGAAAGTGGTGCCAAATCATTGATCAAAAAATATAGTCTACAAACGGGCTTTGTTTCCTTTGATCAAGGAAGTATTGATATTGATACAAGAGAAAATTATAGGAATTTACCTAAATAAACTACTTTTATACATGCTTGTTGATTCTTTTAACCGCGTTCATAATTACCTGAGGATATCTCTTACCGATAACTGCAATTTACGTTGCTTTTACTGTATGCCTGAGGAGGATTATGAATTTACCCCTCATTCAAGGCTTATGCAGCCTGATGAAATAGAATCGCTAGCAAAAATTTTTGTGCAAAATGGCGTCAATAAAATCCGTTTAACTGGAGGTGAACCTTTGGTCAGGAAGGATGCAGCAGACATCATTTTAAGGCTTTCCAAACTACCCGTTTCACTAACACTTACAACCAATGCAACCCGCCTACATGATTTTGCAGATGTTCTTCAGCAAGCCAAAGTACGTTCTTTGAATATTAGTTTGGACACGCTCGATGCCGATAAATTCCAGATTATTACCCGCCGTGATGGATTTCAGAAGGTGATGGATAACATACATTTAATGATTGAAAGAAATCTGCATGTCAAGGTAAATGTGGTGGTAATGAAGGGAATAAATGATCATGAGATCAATGATTTTGTTGCATGGACTAAAGATTTACCGGTACATGTGCGTTTTATTGAATTCATGCCTTTTGAAGGTAACCGCTGGAGCAGCAACCAGGTATTTACCATGGAACAAATGTTGGAAGTAATTGGCCGTAACTATACTCCTGCCCCACTACAGAATGATGTCCATGATACCGCTAAAAAATATAGTATTGAAGGTCATAAAGGCACTTTTGCAATAATCAGCACCATGAGCTCCCCATTTTGCAGTGGGTGTAATCGAATGCGCCTGACCGCCGATGGTAAAATGAAAAATTGCCTCTTTTCTCAAAAAGAAACTGACCTGCTTACCGCACTCAGAAATGGTGAAGATGTTTTACCACTTATTCAAGAAAGTATCGCTTCAAAGGCAAAAGAACTGGGTGGTCAATTCACTAAAGATTTTGAAAAGATCCATACCGAAGACCTTCACAATAGAAGCATGATTAGTATTGGGGGATAGAGATTGAAATAATAGTATTTCAGGCAACTGTTATTACCTTTCCAATTGATTATACGTAATATTTTATCGAAATTCACACACTCTTAGTTTTAAATAAACCCGGATGGCCAGAGAATTTATACCTGTTTCTGAAGCAAAAAAACTCATAACTGATACCATAATACCCCTGCTTCCTATCAAGGTATCCTTAAATGAAGCTGCGGGTTTGGTTCTAGCGCAAGATATTTTTTCAATGTCCGATGTTCCTCCATTTAATCAATCGTCGATGGATGGATATGCCTTGAATTTTGAAGGCTGGCAAAAAAACCGATCACTATTAATCGATGGTACTGCTCAGGCTGGGCTAGCTGAGTCAATCCCACTGGAACCTCAAAATGCGCGTAGGATATTTACTGGTGCAGCTGTTCCTCCTGGAGCAGATACCGTAGTCATGCAGGAAAAGACCAGCGTGAACGAAACCAAATTGACCATAACAGACCAGAATATTACAGCCGGACTCCATGTCCGAATGAAAGGTTCTGAAGCAAAAGCTGGAGAACTAGCCCTCGAAAAAAATTGTCTTTTAATTCCTGCAGCAATCGGATTTATTGCCGGGCTAGGTATCCATGAACTACTGGCATTCCCACAACCATCGGTTAGCATCATTCTAACCGGAAACGAACTTCAACAACCGGGTGTACCCTTAGCGCACGGACAAGTTTATGAATCAAATTCATTCGCATTAAAGGCTGCATTAAATCAGACAGGTATCTCTGTAGTTAATATATTATCGTCAGAAGATACTCTCGAAACATTAACGTCAGTTTTAAGTGATGCACTGCAGCAGAGTGATCTGGTATTGCTAACCGGAGGAGTAAGTGTTGGCGATTATGATTTTGTAATCAGAGCCGCAGAAGCTAATGGAATAGAACAAATATTTCATAAAATCAAACAGAAACCAGGCAAACCTATTTACTTTGGTAAAAAAGGAAAAAAGTATATTTTCGGCCTTCCCGGCAATCCAGGATCTGTAATGACTTGCTTTTATGAATATGTTTACCCAGCCATCGGATTATTAAACAACAGAAAAATAGACTTAAAACAGATACAAACACCAATAAACTCAGCACAAAAAAAAGCTCCTGGCCTGACTCAATTTTTAAAGGGGTTTTATGACGGCTATAAGGTTCATGACCTAAAAGCACAAGAATCTTTTCGATTAAGTTCATTTGCTAAAGCGAATTGCCTGATCAAACTGGAGGCTGATCAAACAGAGATCAAAGAAGGTCAACTGGTTGAAATCCATTTACTACCACCCATTCAATAAAATGGAAAGTATCTATATCTTTTATCTGCTCTTATTTATCGTCGCCTTTCTATATTCTTCTGTAGGCCATGGAGGGGCTAGCGGTTATCTTGCCCTAATGGCTATTTATGCCTTTTCGCCTGATGTCATGAAGCCAAGTGCACTGATGCTAAACCTATTTGTTTCACTGACTTCATTTATTCAATTTTACCGGGGTAAGCACTTTAAATGGAATATATTTCTGCCCTTGGCACTCGCATCTATTCCGATGGCATTTGCCGGCGGACTCATCACCATGGAAGCAGATTTGTATAAAAAAATATTAGGTCTGCTTCTGGCTATCCCAGTCATACGCTTTCTGTTTTTTAAAAATAGTACTGCAGCAGAAATCAAGAAAAATTCGATAGGGCTATCCATTTTTATTGGCTCAGTTATTGGTCTTCTCTCCGGATTAATTGGCATCGGTGGTGGGATCATACTTTCTCCTGTTTTATTATTGCTTAAATGGACAGATCAGAAACAAACCGCCGCAATTAGTGCATTATTTATTTTCGTAAATTCATTATCAGGACTGTCAGGACTCTTAACTAAAGGCATAAATTTCAGTCCAGATATGTTCAGCTATGTAGCCATAGCTTTTGCAGGAGGCCTTTTGGGCTCCTATTTTGGTTCATTAAAGTTCAATCAAAACATTTTAAAAAATACGCTGGCAATCGTACTATTGGTTGCAGGAATAAAACTGATCTTTACATAATTAAACAGGTTTACATGCAGGTGCACATTATGTTTTTTGGACAATTAACAGATATCACAGGAACTCAAGAACTGGTTCTTCACGATATTTATGATACCAATACCCTTCAGGAAACGTTACATGAGTTGTATCCCGCACTGGCCAATGCTAAATATGCAATTGCAATGAATAAAAAAACCATTCAGGGCAACTCCATGTTTAGCGGCGATAGTACCATTGCATTATTGCCACCTTTTTCAGGAGGATAAAATGAGTAAGGTAACAGAGAACGAAAGATATCAGCGCCAGATCTCCCTAAAAGAACTGGGCGAAAGCGGGCAGCAGAAATTGAAAAATTCAAAAGTTCTGGTCGTTGGTGCCGGAGGCTTGGGCTGTCCGGCTTTACTTTACCTGGCAGGTGCTGGCATTGGACGCATCGGAATTGTAGATTTCGACCTGGTTTCACTCAGCAATCTACACCGTCAGGTTCTGTTTTCTGTTCATGATATCGGCCTTTCGAAATCAATGAAAGCCGGTGATATTCTTGGGAAGCTGAATCCGGATATTGAGATTGAAGTATTTAATCAGAAACTAGACAATTCCAATGCATTAGAGATTCTTGCAGGTTTCGATATCATTCTTGATGGTACTGACAATTTTGCGAGTAGATATTTGATCAATGATGCCTGTGTATTATTGAATAAAACTCTTGTTTATGGCGCTATTTCGCGTTTTGAAGGGCAGTTAGCTGTATTTAACAAAGCTTCTATTCCTACAGAAATACCGGCTAATTACCGCGACCTGTTCCCCCTGCCTCCCGCAGATAATGAGGTTTTAAATTGTGAAGAAGCAGGCGTTATTGGAGTACTTCCAGGAATTATAGGAACCATGATGGCCAATGAAACCATCAAACTAATCACTGGAATTGGCGAACCTCTACTTAACCGCTTACTCACCTATAATTCTCTGAATAATCGGTTTTTTGAGATGGACTTAGTGGTCATGCCCGAAACAAAAAGCATGATTCCTGCAAATGCAGATTCATTCAAAGCATTTAACTACCATTGGTTTTGCAATATAAATTCGAATTTCGAACTAAATCAGGATGATTTTGAACGTATCATGAATGATCAAGATATTCAGATTGTGGATGTGAGAGAACAGGGTGAGAAACCGTTAATCGATGATTTTAAACATAGTCAAATTCCGTTGAGCCATCTTAAAGAACAAATTCCAGATATGGATGCACAAACCATTGTACTTTTTTGCCAGTCGGGTAAGCGAAGTTTAAGTGCAGCCGAGTTGCTAAGTAAACATTATGGTCAATCAAGGAAAATATATAGTTTAAAGGATGGGATTGCCGGTTGGCAAAAAAATAAATAGTTTCGGTATGTCAGAAAGAAAACCAAAAAATATTTTCCAGCAGGGTGCAATTCCTGCTACATTTATTTCAGAAAGCATTCAAAAGCATAGCTCCCAAACTGCCATAGGCGGCCACAGCATTTTTTTAGGACAGGTAAGGGCTGATGAAACAGAAAACGGAAAGGTCAAAGCCATTGAATTTACTGCCTTTGAAGATATGGCTCATGAAAAAATGCACCTGATCCGCGAAGATATTTTCGCTAAATATCCGCTCACTTGTATGCATGTTCATCATAGCCTTGGCCACGTGCAGTCGGGCGAGATCTGCCTCTTTGTTTTCACCTCATCTGCGCACCGAAAAGCTGCAATGGATGCCTGCCAAGAAACTGTGGAAAGACTAAAAGCCGAATTACCGATTTGGGGTAAAGAGATCATGGAAAATGATGAGCATCAATGGAAGGTGAATAAATGATCGGTTATCTGTTAACTGTTGTCTGGCTAACGTGCCCAATCTGATAACTGATAACCGATAACTGATAACCGATAACTAAAGACCTACCTTTATACGAGCGGATTAATCCGAAAAAACAAATAAACTTAAACCAATAAACATGGAAATAACTAAAGATCTGAGGCTTGCAGTACTTATTGATGCCGATAATGTTCCTTATGCCAATGTCAGGCCCATGTTTCAGGAAATAGCTAAATACGGCACACCTACGTTTAAACGGATCTATGCCGACTGGACAAAACCAACTGTTTCGGGATGGAAAAAAGTACTTCTTGAAAATGCGATCACTCCTATTCAGCAGTACAGTTATTCAACCGGCAAAAATGCTAGCGACAGCGCCATGATCATTGATGCCATGGATATTTTATACTCCGGCAAAGTGGATGGTTTTTGTATTGTATCTAGCGATAGTGATTTTACCAGACTTGCTACCCGTTTAAGAGAAGCTGGAATGATGGTAATAGGAATCGGTGAAAAGAAAACTTTAATTCCATTCATCACCGCTTGCGACAAATTTATTTATATCGAGATCCTGAAAGCTGAGGAAACAGAGGTCACGCCTGATGAATCACACCTCATAAAAAAATCGAAGAAAACAATCAAAAATAATACGGCTCCTTTAAACAATATAGATAAAGGATTGATCAAACTGATCAGCGATAGCATTTCTGATCTTGAAGATGAAAATGGATGGGCATACCTAGGTAACCTGGGCAACCTTCTCCTAAAAAAGAAGCCAGATTTTGATTCCAGAAATTACAATTACCCAAAACTTCTTCCCCTAATTAAAAGTTTGAATAAGTTTGAATTCGATGAACGTGTTTCTGGGAAAGGGAATATAAAGCACGTTTACATCAAAATAAAAGGGAATTAGAACTTAAAACAAAGTTAAACCTTCGGATGAGCAATATCTAGATTATCCTGATTGCTATAATTTTTACCGACATTTTCCCGACATTCACCGACAAGAATAGTAAACTCGCCTACTATCTATTTACCAGTTGAAATTAAGACAATACATTAGATTCAAATAATTTGCCATGGAAAATTCTGGAAGTACAAATCAAAAATCAGGTAAAGCCTTAGTGGGCTTGATCCTGCTTGGATTAGGATTCATACTTTTATTTAGAAGCTTAGATTTATTTTTTATTCCCTCCTGGATATTTAGCTGGCCGGTATTCCTAATCATGATCGGAATATTCATAGGCAAGCGCCAGGGTTTTAATAAACCCTCCGCTTTTATGCCCATCGTTATCGGAGTCATATTTTTAAGTAATAAGATATTGCCAGATTTAGACTTAGGCAGATTTTTTTGGCCCCTGCTGATCATCGGATTCGGAGCATGGATGATTTCGGGCCGAAAAGAAAAAACCCTTTTTGAGTCGTTTAAATGGGATAAAGAAGAAAATCTCGAATTCAATACTAATTCTGAGTCAAATGAAGCCCAAACAGCTTTTGAACAATCCGACTTTTTGGGCGACAAAATTAACTCAGTATCAATTTTTGGAGGAATAAAGAAAAATATTGTTTCGAAGAACTTTCAGGGAGGCGATATCGTGAACTTTTTTGGAGGGTCAGAGATCAATCTGATGCAGGCTGATATCAAAGGGAGGGTCAAAATTGAAGTAGTGCAGGTTTTTGGTGGCACAAAGATCATTGTGCCAGCAAACTGGGTGGTTCAATCTGAAATGGTTGCCATATTCGGAGGAATCGAAGATAAACGACCTCCTCAATTAAGCACAATGCCTGATAAGGTTTTGATCATTCAGGGTACATCCATCTTTGGTGGAATAGATATTAAAAGTTTCTAAATTTTAAAAATCCCAAAATAGGATATAAATATGAAACTACAAATCCATAAAAAGTGTTAACACAACAGACTAATACAGTACAAACTTCTGATTCGACATTATCAAAAAGTAAACTGATATTGATCGTTGTACAATGCATTGTTGCATGCATCCTATCACAATCGGCGATATTGCTTTGGTTTGGATTCAGCATAAAAACTGCGTTAATCGATAGTTCAATTAGTATTTGTTTACTGGGAATTGCCTGCTACCTAATTGCTAACAATCTTCAATATTATAGACCTGAAAAGAACGGCTATCTCCTGATGTTAGTGTATTGTTCTATTCTTGCTTCTTTATGGCTTTTAGTCAATAACTATACCCTTGACAAATTGATTTTAAATGATCTGTATTATTCTGAATTCTTACACAATTCATTACCCATTCGGTTTTTTATCGGTTTACTTATGATTGGTTTAATGGCTATGATTAGCGTGGTTTGGTATACCCAGCTAGATCAGAAAGAAACTGAAAAAAGGAAACTGGAGGCCGAAACCCTTGCCAGAGATGCCGAACTCTATAACCTCAGGCAGCAACTTCAACCACATTTCTTATTCAATAGCCTAAATTCCATCACTGCACTGATAGGGAGTAGACCTGAAGAAGCCCGTAAAATGATCCACCAATTATCAGATTTCCTACGTGGAACGCTTAAAAAAGAAGATCAGCAACCGGTATCACTATTAGATGAACTAGAACATCTGCAATTATATCTGGATATAGAAAAAGTAAGATTTGGCCACCGTTTATCCACCGAGATCTCATATAATGAGACATGCAAAACAAAAAAACTACCTCCTATGCTTCTGCAGCCAATTGTTGAAAATGCCATTAAATTTGGCCTTTACGATACAACTGGGGTGGTTACAATCAGTATCTTTGGAGAATATGATGAAAATGAACTTCAAATTACTATTCAAAACCCTTATGATCCGGATACTACCAGGCCCAAACATGGAACTGGCTTCGGACTAAGCGGGGTAAAACGAAGGTTATACTTATTATTTGGTAGAACCGACCTATTGGAAACAACGTCTTACGGCCATATATTTACAACTAAAGTAAAAATTCCTCAGCTATAAATATGAGAGTGATTTTAATTGATGATGAGCCCTTGGCACGATCTGTAGTATTAGAATATCTACAGAACTGGCCAGAAATTGAGGTTATTCAGGAATGCAATGATGGATTTGAAGGTGTAAAGGCTATAGCCCAGTATAGCCCGGATCTGATATTCCTGGATATTCAAATGCCTAAGATCAATGGCTTTGAAATGCTCGAACTTATCGAGCAACCCCCATCCGTAATATTCACTACCGCATTTGATGAATATGCCATTAAAGCGTTTGAGGAGCATGCTGTCGATTACCTGCTGAAACCTTTTACCAGGGAGCGATTTGATAAGGCGGTGCAAAAATGGATGGATCAGCAACACCGATCTGAACCGAAACAAAAGACGAAGGAATTTATTGAAAAGCTACAAAGCTCAAGCCCTAAAAATGATCGCGTGGTAGTTAAAACAGGTAACAAGATCAAGATCATTCCAGTCTCTGATATACTATTTCTTGCAGCCGATGATGATTATGTAAAGATCCATACCCAGGAGGGCTCCTTCCTCAAGAATAAAACCATGGCCTATTTCGAAAAGTTATTGGGTGAAGATAATTTTGTCAGAGTTCACCGGTCCTATATTGTACGGATCAATGAGATCACCAGAATTGACCCCTATGAAAAAGATTCGCATCTAGCAATTCTAAAAACAGGTGAAAAAATTCCAGTAAGTAAAACAGGATATCCCAGGTTAAGACAGGTATTGGGATTGTAAGGTCGGAAGTATGAGGTATGAAGTCGGAGGACTGAAGTATGAGGTCGGAGGTCTGAAGTCTGAGGACTGAAGTATGAAGCAGAATCTATCTCAATACGCTATACTCAATACTCAATACATCAGCAGTATTAAAGAACGATTGTTGATATATTTTAATGAAATTTGCGATTTCATTTCCTTACAACACCCAAAATAATATCTTTGTTAAAATTCAAATCCATTGAAAAA
>CAIJME010000350.1 GCA_903821625.1 uncultured Sphingobacteriales bacterium
GTGATGATATTGAAATGATTAAATTCAAAGGTCAGCAGCTTGAGCATCTGCATTATCCCAAGGTGGTTGAGCATTTACTGAAAAAGATGAAGATTTAGGGGAAGGGGAAAAGCTGAAAGCTAAAAGCTTAAAGGGGAAAGACCAAAGCGGAAAGGGGGAAGCTGAAAGGGGAAAGCTAAAAGCTGAAAGGGGAAAGACCAAAGCGGAAAGTTATAAGTTATAAGTTGTAAGTGTAAAGCTAAAGATCAAAGACCCTGCTAATTTTCAATCCATTTTGCCTTTTTTAACAATTTTCAAATTTTCTTAATCGCTTCAAGCTTTATGCCTAAATCTTTTACTTTTTTGCTTTAACCTTTTAGCTTTATGCTTTAAGCTTTATGCTTTATTCCTTAATCTTTTATTTTTTTGCTTTAACCTTTTAGCTTTATGCTTTAAGCTTTAAGCTTTTTCTGCTAATTTTTTAACACCAAACCGATCAAAAAAACTATCTTTAAGGCCTTAAAACCTTATCATCAATGAGCCATCCTGTTAAGATTAAAAATGCCTTAATTTCTGTCTATTACAAAGATAATTTAGCACCCCTAATTCAACAACTGCATGAACAGGGTGTTGTTTTTTATTCTACCGGTGGTACTGAAAAATTTATTCGCGAACTCGGTATTGATGTAATAGCAGTAGAAGACCTGACAGGTTATCCCTCCATACTTGGCGGCAGGGTAAAAACTCTCCATCCAAAAGTATTTGGTGGAATCTTAAACCGCAGAGCGAATAAGGAGGATCAGGCACAAATCGCACAATACGAAATACCTGAGATCGATCTTGTGATTGTAGACCTATACCCTTTTGAAGAAACGGTAAACTCTGGAGCAAGCCAAGACGACATCATTGAAAAGATAGATATTGGTGGTATCTCATTAATACGTGCTGCAGCAAAAAACTTTAATGATGTTGTCATCATAGCCTCAAAGGATGATTATAAAACATTGAGTGATATTCTTTCCGAAAATGACGGATATACCCATTTAAGTCATCGTCAATCATTTGCACGTCAAGCATTTAACGTTTCATCACATTACGATACTGCGATATTTAATTATTTCAATCTCGAAAATCCTTTAACTGTATTTAAATACAGTGAGCAAAAAGTTAGCACCCTACGTTATGGAGAAAATCCGCATCAGAAAGGTGTTTTTTATGGGAATCTGGATGCGATGTTTGAAAAACTGAATGGCAAAGAACTATCCTACAATAATCTAGTAGATGTGGATGCTGCTGTAGCTCTGATTGATGAATTTGAAAATCCAACATTTGCAATTTTAAAGCATACCAATGCCTGCGGAATTGCTTCAAGCGATTCTATTCTGAATGCTTGGAAAACCGCCTTAGCCTGTGATCCGGTTTCGGCGTTTGGAGGTGTATTGATCTGCAATCGTGAAATTGATGAAGAAACCGCACAAGAAATTAATAATCTCTTTTTTGAAGTCTTGATCGCTCCTTCATTTGATGAGGGCGCAAAACAACTATTATCTGGAAAAAAGAATCGCATCTTATTAAAAAGAAATAAGGTAAAGCTTCCTTCCAAGCAATTCAAAACATTATTGAACGGCGTAATTGAACAGGATAAAGATCTTTTAATGGAAACTGCAGATCAGATGATTACAGTTACAAAATGCAAGCCAACACAAGAGCAATTAAATGACTTGGTTTTTGCTAACAAAATAGTTAAACACACCAAATCAAATACCATCGTACTTGCAAAAGATGGCCGTTTAATTGCAAGTGGTGTCGGACAAACTTCAAGGGTTGATGCGTTACAGCAGGCGATAGTCAAAGCAAAAGCATTTAACTTCAGTATTGAAGGAAGTGTAATGGCATCCGATGCCTTCTTCCCATTTCCTGATTGTGTTGAAATTGCAGCTGAGGCGGGTGTAGTAATGATTTTACAGCCCGGAGGATCAATTAAAGATCAGGAATCCATTGATATGGCAAATAACAAAGGTGTTGGAATGGTTACCACTGGAATCAGACATTTTAAACATTAAGAAAATAATGATTATTTTGATAATGAACTGTCATCATCATAATAATCATTCACAAAAAGAGTTTATCTTAGCATAGTTTTCACCACTTTAACAAATAAGAATGGGATTATTTAATTGGTTTACACAAGAGATTGCCATTGACCTTGGCACCGCAAATACGCTGATCATTCATAACGATAAAGTTGTAGTTGATGAGCCATCAATTGTAGCTTTTGATCGAACCACCAATAAGGTTATTGCAATAGGCAAGCAAGCCATGCAAATGGAGGGTAAAACCCACGATAATATTCGGACCGTAAGACCTCTAAAAGATGGTGTTATTGCAGATTTCAATGCAGCTGAATACATGATCCGCGGAATGATCAAAATGATCAATAATGGGAAAGGATGGTTTTTCCCTTCTTTACGTATGGTGATCTGTATTCCATCTGGTATTACAGAGGTTGAAAAACGTGCAGTACGCGATTCTGCCGAGATCGCAGGAGCCAAAGAAGTTTACCTGATCCATGAGCCGATGGCTGCAGCGGTAGGTATTGGAATAGATGTGGAAGAACCAATGGGAAATATGATCATTGATATCGGTGGTGGAACTACAGAGATAGCAGTTATTGCACTTTCAGGAATTGTATGCGATCAATCTATACGTGTGGCCGGAGATAATTTTGATAGTGATATCGTTCAATATATCCGCAGGCAACATAATATTATGATCGGTGATCGTACCGCAGAGAAGATCAAAATTGAAGTGGGTGCAGCATTACCCGAACTTTCAGATCCACCTGCAGATTTTGCTGTTCAGGGTCGTGATTTAATGACTGGAGTTCCTAAGCAAATCACAGTCTCTTATACTGAGATAGCACATTGCCTGGATAAATCCATATCTAAGATTGAAGAGGCCATATTAAAAGCTCTGGAAATTACCCCTCCTGAACTTTCAGCAGATATCTATCAAACAGGAATTTACTTAACAGGAGGAGGAGCATTATTGCGGGGCCTTGATAAAAGAATATCTTCCAAAACAAAATTACCTGTTCATGTTGCCGAAGATCCATTGCGCGCGGTAGTTCGTGGAACTGGAATTGCACTGAAGAATATTGGAAACTTTAAATTTTTATTGCAGTAAGTTTAGTAAGTATTGGGTATTAAGTATTGAGTATTTAGATAAATTCTGCTTCATTTCAGACCTCAGACTTCATACCTAATACCTCAGACTTCAGACAACTGATAACAGATAACAGAACAAAGAACCAAGAACAAAGACTGTGTGGTACTAATTTGAGATTTACTAATTTTTCAGACTTCATACTTCAGACTTCATACTTCAGACCTCAGACCTCAGACTTCATACCTCAGACCTCAGACAACCTAACTCATGCGTAACCTCTGGCTTTTCATCAGTAAGTACAACGCATTTTTTCTATTGATCATATTTTTTACTATTTCGCTGATTCTTTTGATAAAGAATAATTCCTTTCAGCGTGCAAGTGTTTGGAATTCATCAAACCAAGTAGTAGCCCAATCTTATGAAAAGGTTAACGAAATCAGTAGTTATCTGAGTCTCGGCAAAACCAATGATAGTCTTGCCGCAGAAAATGCCAGACTCAGAAATCAGCTAGCTACATCCTTTACCAGCGATAGCATTAAACAGGGAACAGTTCGCGATACTACCCTAAAACAGCAATACACCTATACTGTTGCTACAGTAATCAATAACTCCGTGCATCAAAAGAATAATTATTTGACCATTAATCGTGGTTCAAAACATGGTATAAGCAAAGGAATGGGGGTTACTTCTGCTAAAGGAATTGTAGGCATTGTACTTAATGTAAATGAGAATTTTTCTACCATTCGCTCTTTACTTCATTCTGAAACAAAAGTAAGTGCAAATGTGAATGGCAGTATCGGCTCAATAGTTTGGGGGGAAGGAAATTATGACCCCAGATTTGCCTATTTAAAAGATATTCAAAGTCACTTGAATATAAAAAAAGGAAACCGAGTGGTTACATCCGAGTTTTCTATGTTTCCTCAGGGAACTGCTATTGGTTATGTAGCTGAAACCAGAACCAGTAAAGGCGACAATTCACTTGATATTAAAATTAAATTAGATACAGATTTTGCGACCTTAGATTATGTGTATGTGATTAACAACATTTTATCCGCACAGCAATTGTCTTTAGAAGCTCAAAATAAAATTGAATAATGGTACGAGTCGTAATAACCAATAGTATCCGTTTTGTTTTGCTAATGGCCACACAGGTTTTTCTATTGAAAAATATCGGTTATTATAACCTCAGCATACCCTATCTGTACATACTTTTTATTCTAACTCTTCCATTTGGAATACCCAATTACTTGCTCTTCTTACTCGCCTTCTTCACAGGATTAACGATTGATTTTTATTATGATTCTCTTGGGCTAAATGCAGCTGCCTGCACAGTATTGGCCTTTGTAAGAATCCTATTCATTAACTTGACCGTTCAAAGGGATGGATTTGATAATGAACCTGAACCGAGGCTTGGTATCATGGGCTTTCAATGGTTTATTTTTTATGCCTTTATTTTGACCTTTTCTCATCACTTTATTCTGTTCACTTTTGAAAGTTTTAGTTTTTCAGAATTAGGATATACCTTCATTCGTATACTAATGAGTACGCTGTTCACAGTTTCCTTGATGCTCATCACAGAATTTGCCTTTTTCCAAAAAAAACTACGTTAATGCCATTAGTGTATGCCCAGGCATATTTCTTGAATTTGTACAGAAAATAAAGATTCGAACCGTACTGATTATTGAAATCATAAAATTGATACCGAGTCAGAAAAATATCCGGGTTCAACACAATTCTTTATTACTTTTGTACTAGAAAAAAAGATCTTGCTTTCACATATCATTAAGCCAATAACATTAAAATGGATAAAGCGGGAATAATACATCATTTCAAACAGGCTAATGAATAGTTTTTTTGCCAGAAAGTTTGTTGTTCAAGGAATATTCATCGTTTTAACAGCGGTTCTGATTGCCCGTTTGTTTTATATCCAGGTGATCAGTGATGAATATATTCTTTCTGCAGAAAATAATGTAATCAGACGCTTACCCATATACCCAGCGCGCGGGGTAATTTTAGACCGATATGAAAAGATTCTGGTACAAAATGAACCTGTTTACGACTTGATGGTTATCCCTCGAGAGGTGAAGGCATTTGATACACTTGAATTCTGTAAGCTGATCGGAATTGATAAAGCGGGCTTTGATAAGCGCTTTAAAAAAGCTCGGACCTACTCTCCGTATAAGGCATCTATATTTGAAAAACAATTATCCGTTCAGATATATGGTTCATTTCAAGAAAAACTAAGCAATTTTTCAGGCTTTTTTGTACAGAATCGCACCGTTCGCCGATATCCTGATAGTATTGCTGCCCATTTTCTCGGTTATATTGGTGAAGTAAATCAAAAAGTAATCGAAAAATCTAAGGGGTTCTACAATCAGGGTGATTATCACGGTATTACAGGAATTGAAAAATCTTATGAGGAATTATTAAGAGGACAACGTGGTGTTCAAAACCTCATGGTCGATGCACTGAACCGCCCCAAAGGAAATTATGCTGACGGAAAATACGATACAATCGCTGTATCGGGCGAGCACATGATCTCCTCACTCGATAAAGAACTTCAAAAATTTGGTGAACAGCTGATGCATCATAAGATTGGCAGCATCGTGGCAATCGAACCTTCTACAGGAGAAATTCTATCATTTGTAAGTAGCCCGGCTTATGATCCTAACCTGATGGTTGGAAGGCAGCGCGGCAACAATTATATGGCTCTATTAAATGATAAATACAAGCCCATGTTTGTTCGACCAATCCAGGCAGAATACCCACCAGGATCTATATTTAAAGTTGTAAATGCGCTGGTTGCACAGCAGTTTGGATTGATCAATGAAAATACTTATTTCTTTTGCCCCGGAGGATATCGTTACGGCAAAAAAGGCTTCATGGGTTGCACCCACGTACATGGTTCGATCAACCTTAAAAACTCTATTACTGAATCCTGCAATACCTATTATGGCTATGCATATAGTAGAATGATTGATTATGCAGGTATGCGCCCAGTTAATGCCTTTAAAAGATGGAGAAAAGCTGTTTCTGCATTTGGTATTGGAACTGCACTTGGAATTGATCTTCCAGGAGAACGAAATGGTTTACTTCCTACAGATGAGCTGTATACCAAACGATTCAAAAATAACCAATGGGGATCAGCCTATACTATATCTCTTTCTATCGGACAGGGAGAACTGGGTATTACTCCATTACAAATGGCCAATGTAATGGCCATTGTTGCCAATCGTGGGTTCTTTTATAAACCACATTTAATCAAGGCTATTGGGAGCAAAAAAGTTATTAAAAAGGAATACCTACAAAAGAACAATGCAGGTATCAATTCAAAATATTTTAATGTAGTGATTGATGGAATGAGTGCTGTGGTAAATCAACCCAGTGGTACCGCCTGGTATTCGAAAATCGAAGATATAGAAATGTGCGGCAAGACCGGTACTGTACAAAATCCACATGGGAAAGACCATTCTGTATTTGTTGCTTTTGCTCCGCGTGATAATCCAAAGATCGCTATTGCTGTAGTTGTTGAAAATGCCGGATTCGGTGCAACTTGGTCGGCACCAATA
>CAIJME010000351.1 GCA_903821625.1 uncultured Sphingobacteriales bacterium
AAACTCATTAAATTGCCACTTACCTTGAAAAAGTTCATCAGGATTATAGCAAAAAGCATAGCCAGCGGAATCACAGAAGCAACCAATAAACCTGCCCTGAAATTTCCCAGGAATAAAACCAAAATAAATACCACGATTAGAGCACCCTCAATCAGGTTTTTTTCTACCGTAAAAATGGCATTATTAACCATTTTGGTTCGGTCTAGAAATGGCTCGATAATTACGCCTTCAGGTAATGTTTTTTGAATCAGTTCAATTCTTTGTTTTACGTTTTTTATCACGGCACTACTATTCGCATCTTTCAGCATCATCACTACGGCTCCTGACACTTCACCAATATCATTATAGGTCATTGCTCCAAATCTTGTTGCATAACCTATAGTGATTTGTGCTACATCACGAATAAAAATAGGAGTGCCGTTTTCACTACTTTTAATATTGATTTTTTCTATATATGAAGTATTTCCAATTAATCCTTCAGTCCTAACAAATAATACGGTGGGCCCTTTTTCAATATAGGCGCCTCCTGTATTTTGATTATTTCGTTCTAAAGCAGTAAAAACATCATAGATTGTGATATTAAATGATTTTAGTTTATTGGGATCAACAGAAATTTCATACTGTTTTAATTTTCCTCCAAAACTACTGACCTCGGCAACTCCGTTAACGCCAAGCAATTGGCGCCTAACGATCCAATCTTGTATGGTTCTTAGCTCTGTGGCATCATATTTAGCCTCATAGCCTTTTTTAGGCCTTACTACATATTGATAGATTTCGCCTAAGCCGGTTGAAATCGGACCTAATTCTGGAGTGCCAATTCCGGGAGGTATCTCTGTTTGAACTTTTTGAAGACGCTCAGTAACTTGTTGTCTTGCCCAGTAAATATCAATCCCGTCTTCAAAAACGATGGTAACTAATGATAATCCAAATCTTGAGAAGCTTCTGATCTCCTTTAAACCCTTGATATTACTGTTTGCCTGTTCAATTGGAAAGGTGACCAGCCTTTCAATGTCTGTTGCTCCAAATGATGGAGCTACAGTGATCACCTGAACTTGATTGTTGGTAATGTCGGGAACTGCATCGATTGGTAGTTTGGTTGCCTGATAAGAACCATATCCAATCAATGCTATTACAAATAGCCCAATAATGAGTTTATTCTTTACAGAAAACTCTATAATTGCGTTTAACATATAGTGTATTGTTTAACAATTTACGGGTAAAAAAATGTACCAACTCATCATTTTGAGTGGCAATAAAAAATTAAAAATTGTTTAACAGAATTTAGGCGGCTGCCAGATATTGGAAAGGTAGGTTGAATTAAAACAGATATTCTCCCTTAGATTATATTCATTCAAATCAATTATTACAGGTTTGATAAGTGTCAATAAAGTAGGAATGTGTATAAATGTTAAGAGGATACTGTGTACAGAACCTTCATTAGATTTGAAAGGAAGACGCATATCCTTATCATGATCAGCATATTTCACATCATTATTGGTGTAATGCATGATCATAAAACTCCATAAGGTAGTACCTTCATTCCAGGTTTTATGCTCATTAAAATGCTCCAAAAGCAAAGGTAATTTCAGTAGCTGACTAAACTCTGTTGAGGAGAGCAGATAAGCAGAAAGAAGTAATATGGAAAGCATTTTTTTCACAAGATAAAGGTATGGAAATATTACCTTATTTTAAGATTATAATCTATGCGAGACGGTATTCCCTATAAAGAGTTGAAATCTCAATGTTGAATACAATTCTACTGTTTATTGATGTTAATCTTGTTTATTAGATTTTCAACTTTTAATCTAAGCTCATTAGCCTTTAGTGTATTTGCTTGAGAATCATACATTCGAATGAGGTTTGTGAATGCTTTTAAATTATATGGGTTATAGTTTATAGCCTTTTCATAACATTCTATTGCTCCTGATTTATTGGATTTAGAATCCAGAATTATTCCCTTTGAATAGTAGTAATCTGACAAGAAAAAGAGGTCGCCATTGGGTACAATTTGTTGAAACACCTCCTCTGCAACTTCTGGAGTCCTGCTTGAATTCAATAATCGCACAAATCTTAGCTTATCTACATCTCTAAGATTTTTTAAACTGGTTTTATTTAGAGCTTTTAAATAAAAGTCTGAACTATCTTTTTGCCCCAATTCATGGTAAAGATCTGCAATTCTTAATGTGAAATCTGTTCTTGAATTTCCAGATGCAGTAAGAATTCGCTGGGCTTCTTTTATAGTCGAAATAGCCAGATCGAACTGCTTACTTTCAAATAGTGCATCTGCATACATCGTTCTGAATTCATAATTCTGGGGCTTCTGCTCTACAAGATTTTTCAAATTTTTTACAGAACCTGAATCACCTAGGCTTGACCTTAATATTGCTGAAAATGCAATAGCATCATTCCTCTGATCTCTCAAATAGGTAGAAATGATTGCACCGTTTTTTACATATTTATCAGCACTCTCAATGGCTTCAGCAATCATTCCATTGCTTTTGTATAGTGCTCTCAGTAATCTATTAATATCTGCCAGTTCCTGATAATCATCTTCTAGTTCAAAGGCTTTATTCAAATATTTAGCTTGTTCCTGTACAGCAGTTTTCTGGTCAATATCGCCCGCTGTTTGCTGTGCTAACCGAAGTTCCGAATAGGCAACATAAATTGGAGCATAACTGGACTTGATCATTTCTGCTTTTTTTAACCATTCTTCTGCTGCCCTGAAGTTTTTTGCTTCCTGATTTATGGTTGCCTGAGCAATATATACAGGTAAATATTTTTGATCAAAACTCAATGCGGTGTCAAGGTATGCAAGGCCAAGGTTCTTATTTTTTTGCTTTACACTATTACTCAGGTTTAAATACACTTGAGACCAGTTACTAGCCATCGCTTGTTGATCTCCATTAAGATAAGCTGTTTCTTTTTTTACGAGCTGATCAATGAAATGGTACATATCAGGATCTTTGTTTTTTAGATCAGAGCTTGTATTCATTGATTTAAAATCAAGGGGATGGACTTTAACTGGCTCAAAATAAGCTGGATAGGTTTGAGCAAAATACTCACTTTCATTATTCTGAGAATAATAATCAAGTGTACGTTTCTCATTCATGGCCTTGTAATACAAGGTTCTGATTGTACGATTTTCGGAATCTGTTAATACCCGGCCATGAAATAGGTGAACATATTCATGAAGAATCACATTTCGCTCCATGAATGCTCCTCGTTCTACATATTCAATGGCCGCAGCTCCACTTCCAACTCCTCTGATGTCCATCCATTGTCTGTTGTCAAAAGTGGTCATAAATCGAAAAGAAGGCGAATTCATGGTGATAGCTAGATCTTTATGAAGAGGAGGTATGCGAAAAGAATTATTTTGCTTGGATAAGAAGGGAAAATAGACTACAGATGTATAAAGCTGGTTCCATGCCATTGCTTTTATTGCATCGCCGGGATAATAATTAATATCAGGAAAAACCTTTTTTAAATTTTCGATATCGCTGATGCGAGTGTTATTTAACTTGTTTGTAATGGAGTCAAAGGTTGAAAGGTAGGCAATACGCTTTGACTTTAATACTGCTGATAAACCATTGTGGGCTGGTCCATAATGCTTTTTTCTATTCAATATATCTCTGAAAATGTGTTCAGCAGAATCCAAACGGGTGTTCCTGTCTATATCATACGCGATATAATAAAGTGAAGCTTTATGTAATTTAGGTAATACCGATCTAGGGTATTGCTTCTCTATTTTAGTGATCAATTCAATTGCTTGTGGAATTAGTCTTTTCTTTACTAGTTCATCACTTTTATCTAATTCTTTTCGAATTAGATCGTCATCTTTTTCAGCATAATCAGCATAAGTTAAATTGGTATGCCCATTTCCCCAATGCCAATGAGTTTGATAATGAAGTGGATTTATGGTTAATGCTAGATCCCATTGTTTGGCCATCTCATTTAATAACCTTGCATCAATTTTTCGCCAAATGGCATACCCATAACTAAATCGGGCATCTGCATTGAAGGGTTCTATTTCTAGTGATTTCCGTAATGGTGCAAGTGCAAGTTCTGGTTGCTGATCCCAAAAATAGGTATCCGCTTCAAGCAAATACGCGCCTGCACTTTGCTTATTTACTTTTAAAACATTCTGTGCAATAGTTAGTGCTTCCGAATATTTCTTTTCTAATAATCTGATCCTTCCCAACATTAATTGTAATTTTTCGGATCGTACGTTTTTCAATGCTTTTTCTAAGATTGAACCTGCTTCAGGTAATCGCCAGGCATGCATTTCCAAAACTGATTTTAATAAAATTGCCTTTTCTTCTTGCCCATTATTAACCAATATTTTGTTGACAATTAGTTCGGCCTCTTTAAATTCATTAGTTAAAATAAGGTATTCAGCTGCTAGTAGCTGATGCTCTATTGATTCTGATTTTAATCCTGACATGGCTTTTGAGGCCTCCTGCCACATTCCAAGTTCAAGCATGCTCTGAATAATCTGACCTGAATTCGAGTTTTCCTTACCAAGGTTTTCAATTAAACCTTTTTTGACCCTAGTTAATTGTTTTTTTACCAATTCTATGCTGTCAGGATCAATGGTCTGTGCAAATGTTCCCCAAGCGTTTAGGCAAAATATAAGTGCAATAAGAAATGCAGTTCTTTTCATTTTTTGGGATGAATAGCCGTTTAGTAAAAGGATGTTATTAATGTTTTAATAATTATTTTTTTGCAATTGCTCCTTTAATATTCAGGTCTTTGATGCGTTCTCTGATCTTTTTCATGAATTCATC
>CAIJME010000352.1 GCA_903821625.1 uncultured Sphingobacteriales bacterium
GTCCTAGCCCTCGCAGAACCTTTCATAGCAGCAGGCGCAGCGGTGGGATTTTGGTACTTTTTTCCTATAGAAAAAGGACTAGGCCCCCGCGGCTATGAGCGGTGGAAAATGGTGCATCCTTTATACAAATCATCAAAGCCCTGTAAGAGCCGTTTGTGGATGAACGATAAAATAAAACTAATTCTTCCCGATCAAAATAGGTTCTCTCAATCCTGAATAAGCACATACTTTAACTTATAAATCAGATTTTTACTTAATATTGTAGGTATGCAAAAACGATGACTGGAAGCAATGCACAAACCATTTAATCAATTCATTTGATCATTAATTACTATTCTTAAAACATATAATCGACTATAATAATGAGTGCAAATTATGTTTGGGTCAATGATTCTTTAATCCCTTCTGATGATGCTCGGGTTAATATCTCAGACCTTGCAGTTCAAAGAGGCTATGGGATCTTTGATTTTTTTATGACCATTGATGGTCAACCAGTTTTCCTTGAAGATCATCTTGATCGTTTTTTTCGATCCGCTGTATTGATGCGACTCGATATTAAAATGAGTAGAGATCAAGTTATCAGCAGAATAAATCAGCTTATTAAAAAAAATAATTTGAGTGATTCTGGTATAAAGATCATACTGACTGGCGGATTTTCGCCGGATGGATTCAATATTGCAGCGCCTAACCTGATTATTACCCAGCAAAATTTTCAGATTCCCAGAATCATGCATGAACATGGCTTAAGCATAATCACTCATGAATACCAGCGTCAATTTGCTGATGCAAAAACACTGGATTATTTACAAGCTATTTGGCTGCAGCCTGAATTAAAGGAAAAGAAGGCAGATGATGTTTTGTATCATAGCCATGGGCTGATTCGGGAATGTCCAAGGGCAAACTTTTTTATCGTAACCAAGGATGATCAGGTATTAACTCCCGAATCGGGAATGTTAAAAGGAGTAAGCAGGAAGCAAGTATTAGAAATTTCGGCAGAGTTTTATCCTACCGAGGCCAGGGATGTAACGCTGGATGAACTCAGAAATGCTAAAGAAGCTTTTATTACCAGTACAACTAAAAATATATTACCCGTGGTTCAGATAGACGGAAAAGTTTTAGGGGATGGTAGGCCTGGTGCTATAACTAGAGCTCTTGCAGAAAAATATAACGGAATGATTTACGGTTCTTGATAAAATCAGGTATAAATAAAAAGGGATAGCTTGATTGAATTCAGACTATCCCTTTTTGTTTGATCTTAATCCTGATTAGATCTTTACTTTAACGATCAATTTCTTGATTACTTCATCACCAATCATTGGAGCATGTACATCTTCAGGAAAGAAAATAGCAAATTGATTATCTGTTAATTCAAAAAACATATCTGGAGCATCGTTATAAAATAATACATCCTTTTCTGGGTTATATTCTCCCTTTGGCGAGCTGCAAGACTTTCGTGGTTTCCAGCCCATTTGTTCTTTACCACTAATGCAAAGCTGGATATCAATATTTTGATTATGACATTCAAATTTTGAGACAGACTCTTCCTGCTTCATACCAACTTTTTCGGCAACAATGATCTTTAATCCGTCACTCAAGTCAGTTTTACCAATCTCGGTATTTTTGAGATTGAGTGTTTTGATGTACTCAAACGCCTCTGCGAAAAGAGGATGAATGCTGGTATACCTTCCTGCATTTTCTAAACTATCTATGATCATATTGTTTATTTAAAATCTGCAATTTAATTATCGTTGCACACGTCCTGAACCATCACCACCAACAAGCTCCTTAACCTCAGCCAATGTGGCATGATTTAAATCGCCAGGTATGGTATGTTTAATAGCAGAGGCGGCAACACCAAACTCAGCGGCATCACTCATTTTCATGTTTGTTACCAAACCATATATAAATCCACTAGCAAATGAGTCGCCACTGCCAACACGGTCAACAATTCTTACTTCATATGATTTTGAATGATAAAATTCATTTCCATCATATACTAATGCAGACCAGCCGTTATCAGAAGCACTATGGCTTTCTCTTAGCGTGGATGCAATATATTTGAATCCAAATTTTGCCTTCATCTGTTGGAATACATCCTTGTATCCATCAAGATTAAGTTCTCCTTTAGTTACATCTGTTCCTTTACTTGTAAACCCAAGGGTAGTATCTGCATCTTCTTCATTACCGATACAAACATCTACATACTGGCAAAGTCTGGTCATAACTTCTCTCGCTTTTTCCTTACTCCATAATTTTTTACGGTAGTTTAGATCAATACTGGTAGTAATGCCTTTAGCTTTTGCAGCTTTCAAAGCAGCTTCAGTCAGAGCAGCTGCTTTATCACTCAGTGCAGGAGTAATTCCTGTTGTATGGAACCAGTCTGCTCCTTCAAAGATCTTATCAAAATCAAATTCGGAAGCATCAACATCTGAAATAGAAGCATCAGCTCGGTCATACACAACCTGAGATGCTCTCATAGATGCGCCAGTTTCAAGGAAATAAATTCCTAATCTGTTTCCACCTCTAGCAACAAACTGAGTATCAACACCATAGCGGCGTAAATGATTGATAGCGGATTGCCCTAATGGATTGTTCGGAACTTTAGAAACAAATGTTCCATTTAATCCGTAGTTACATAATGCAGCTGCAACATTTGCTTCACCGCCACCATAGGTAACATCAAAACTATCACTTTGTACAAATCTCTTGAAATCAGGAGTTGATAATCTCATCATTATCTCTCCAAGTGTTACGACTTTTTTAGCCATGGTTATTTTGTAATTTATTTGAAAGAAGGTTGTTAAATATCCCTTATTAGGATAAACAAAAATACATTAATGGCCGATAATTAAAAGTTTTATCCATGTTTTATCAAGAAATTAATGCAAAATGTTACGTAACCAGATAAATACTTTGAATTTCGTTTAGATTGACTGATTTATTTATTAAATATCTAAATTAGTAGCTCAGTTTTAATCTAATAAATATAACAATGAGTAAAAAAGCCGAACTTCTAAAGTTAATACCCGAGCAGGGTATATTGCCATTATATTTCAATAAAGACGAAGAAACCAGTGTTCAATTATTGAGATCTTTATATTCTGCCGGCATCCGGGCTGTAGAATATACAAACCGTGGAGAAGCTGCCTTGAATAATTTTAAAGTAATGCGCAAGGTTGTAGATTCCGAATTAGAAGGCATGTACCTTGGAATTGGTACGATCAAAGACGGAAATATGGCGCAAACATTTATTAACGCGGGTGCCGACTATATTATTTGCCCGGGTCTTGTAGAAAGTGTTGCTGAGGTAGCCGATAAATATGATTTGTTATGGGTGCCTGGTTGTATGACTCCAAGTGAAATTATTAAGGCCGAGACATTGGGAGCAAAGATGGTTAAATTGTTTCCTGGAAATATTCTTGGTCCAGGTTTTATGTCAGCTATAAAAGAGTTGTTTCCTAATCTTTTATTTATGCCAACAGGAGGTGTTGAACTTGATAAAGCTAATATTGAAGGCTGGTTTAAATCAGGAGTTTGTGCGGTTGGAATGGGTAGTAAACTGGTGAGCAAAGATGTGATGGAAAATAAAAAGTATGCTGAGCTAATTCAATCAACTAAAGAAGCTTTAAAGATCATTGAATCTCTTAGGAAATAAGAGTCATCCGACCTTGATTAAATGCCTGAAGAGTTCTTCAGGCATTTTTTATTTCTAAACTTAAGCATAAAAAATTACACTATAGGGCTACAGATTTTTAATAAAACAGGATCATTTTATTTCTAATCAGGACTTAATGATGTCTATTTATTAATTTTATAACTGAATTTGAAGTTCTGTACGTATCTAAAGATATTGGGGAGATAATTAAGCGCATATTCACTTAACTCAAAGAATGCTGAATCGATTTTTTGTATTATTTATTCTGATTTTGGGTATTCAGCAACTCAAGGCCCAAAGTACATCGAACGAAGGCACAGATTTTTGGGCAGTATTTCCTTCGCATGTAGCAGCAAACCTAAATGGAGTGAGGCCACTCGCCAATTATTCAATTTTTATTACCGGAAAACAAGCTTCATCAGGAATAGTTACAGTTGGTACATTTCGGACCCCCTTTGTTTTGTCGCAAGCAAATGCCGTTATTGAGGTACAGATACCCAGAGCTCAGGCCTATATTGATGAAACTGAATCAGGAATGGTACTTTCCAATAGGGCAATTAGAGTGCAGGTAGATGCAGGTAAACCTAAAGTAGTAGTTTATGGGCATATTTTTGCAGGAGCGCGTTCTGCAGCTTCGCTAATCCTCCCTAAAGAGGCACTGGGGCAGCAGTATTTTAGTATGAACTACCTAGCAGGCAATACGATTGATGGTGGTCAAAATCATATTGTTCTGGTTGCAAGCGAACCGAATACCAAAATTTTTATAAGACGAAATGGCGCAGACCTCGTGCCCGGTGGTATATTGCTCCAAAATATTGGTGACGTTTATGAATACCTTTCAACTATAGACCTGACGGGTACTAGCGTATTTGTTGATCCACAAACATCTGGCTGTAAGCAATTTGCAATGTTTTCAGGGACCACGAATTCTGCTATAACAATTCCTACCGGATGTGTAGGACGTGTTTCTTCAGATCCGCTTTATCAACAAAATTATCCTGTTGAAAGTTGGGGTAAATCTTACGGTTTTATTCCTTTCAGCACCAGTTCAAGTTCAGGGACACCAACCAGAACTAATGGTAACTATGTTCGTATCCTGGCAAAAGATGACAATACAGAAGTTTTATATAATGGTAATCTGATAGTAACGCTTAATGCTGGCCAGTTTTATCAAACTCCATTGCCTGTCAATCAGCCTGCTTATATTACCGCAAACAAGGTTATAGCTGTTGCTCAATATGCACTTACTCAGACCTGTGCAGGTGGAGGTCTTGGCGATCCGGACATGGTAATTCTAAATCCGATTGAATACAATATTAAGAACATAACCGTTTATTCTTCCAATAAGGAAAATATCAGTGAGAACTATGTTAATATTCTCATAAAAACAACTGCAGCTGCTTCATTCAGAATTAATGGTCAAGTGCCCAATGCAACATTTAAACCTTTGCCAGCCTTCCCGACTGTTTCATACCTGCAGCTGAATTTGAATCAATACACTACTCAGATCTTTAATTTGTCAGCCTCTGATGGATTTAATGCAATTGCTTACGGATTTGGAGATGTAGAATCTTATGCCTATTCTGCTGGTACGAATCTTGCTTCAAGCCAATCTGTAAAAGCAATTAATAAAATCACGCTTGAAGAAATTAAAAATGCATGTACCAATCAAGATCTTGATTTTGTTCTTACTCTAACGTCTCCTGCTTCAAGCTTAACCTGGCAATTAGATGTGAATGATCCTCCTGTAATTCAGAATAGCCCTATTGCTACTTCTGTTACTCGTAGTGGTATTGTTTATTATGAATACATATTCCCTCGAAATGGGGGATATAAACTGCCGGGGGAGAAAGCAATAAAAGTGTTTGCCAAATATGCTTCAGCAGTAGGATGTATTCTTGATGAACAGCAAATAGACTATATATTTGATGTTTTTGACCCTCCTGAGGCCTTATTTACTAATTCAACTAATCTATGTGCGCAAAATGAAATAGTCTTTTCAAATCAGAGTAAGGATAATGGTAATGCCATTACTTCATGGCTATGGGATTTTGGTGATGGACAAACATCTACCGATCAAAATCCAAAACATAGGTATACGAATGCGGGTTTATTTACAGTGATTTTAAAGGTACAAAATTCAACTAGCTGTAATGCAATAGCATTTAAAAAGGATCTGATGATCATGTCTATACCAATAGCCGATTTTTCAATGAGCCTTCCAGGTTGTAATAATTCAGGAATCACCTTTACTGATCTATCTACTCAATTTCTGGGCAAAATTGTAAAATGGAGTTGGGATCTGGGGGACGGAACTAGTGTTGAGTATACGAATGGAGCTCCTTTTTTACATCAGTATACTGCAGGAGGCAGCTATACGGTTAGTTTAAAAGTTACCAATGAGTTTGGATGCGATCGTATAATAAATCGGCAGCTGAATATTACAACTCCTTTTTTAAATGCCGGTTCGGATACCCTAATTTTGAGGGGAGGAGGGGTCAAGTTTAAAGTGAGAGCAACTGGAACTAATTTGAAATATAAATGGAGCCCTTCTATCGGACTTGATCGTGATGATGTTCAAAATCCGGTTGCATCGCCAACCGAAGATACCCGATATTCTGTAACTATTACTTCTGAGGAGGGTTGTGTTTTACAAGATGATATTCTGGTAAAGGTGTTAGAAAAACCGCTTATCCCCAACACGTTTACTCCGAATGGTGATGGAGTAAATGATAAATGGAAAATAGAATACCTGGATAGTTATCCCAATGTAACAGTCAATATTTTTAACCGGTATGGAGTTAGGTTATTTGTCTCTATTGGTTACATTGAACCTTGGGATGGGATGTTTAATGGTCAGCTATTACCTGTTGGGACCTATTATTACGTGATTGATCCCAAAATTGCCTTGCCTGCTTTTAAAGGTTGGGTTGTAGTTATTCGTTAGTTTAGGTTTATGACATGAAAGCATTAATTGAAACATTATTTACTATATTAACCCAAAAATTGAGATGGAAACCGCCTTTGGTTAATTTAATTTTAAGAGTGATGGGCTCAAAATATAGTGGAAGGATGAAGAAATCGACATTTTTAATAGTTCTAATTTGTCTTGGTCATGCTGTTGTGGCTCAACAGAGGCCACAGTATACGCAGTATATTTTAAATAATTTTATATTGAATCCTGCCATCTCCGGTATTGAGAATTACATCGATGTAAAGGCAGGCTATAGACGTCAATGGCAGGGTTTAAGCGGGGCGCCTGAAACTTCCTATATTTCAATTCATGCTCCTATCGGAAATAATTTCCGCTATGGAACCTCTACCTCAGTTCCTGAAGGGGGAGGTTCAAATCCCAATAATCGTAGCTATTTGCAAAACTATATGGCATCCGAACCTCATCATGGGGTCGGTTTTACAGCAGTTTCAGATAAAGCAGGACCCATTTCAAGAACAGATGTTAATTTAAATTACGCCTATCATATTGGGATTACTGAACAAATAAATGTCTCAGTAGGTGTTGCCGCAGGGGTTTCAAAAATATTTTTGGATCGTTCGCAATTAGTTCTAGAAAACCCGGCCGACCAGGCTATTGGTACTGGGAATTTTAACCAGCTTAAACCTGATCTCAGTGCGGGCATCTGGTTATACGGGCCAAGATATTTTGCAGGGGTGTCTGTACAGCAGCTTTTAAAAAGTCCGATAGGTTTTAGCGATGATCCTGTAACCTATGATCAGGGCAGAAAAGTTCCGCATCTGTTCGCAACTTTGGGTTATAAAATATATCTCGGGGATGATTTTGCGGCTATTCCTTCAGCATTATTGAAGGTAGTTTCTCCGGTGCCTATGTCAGTTGATGTAAATCTTAAACTTGCGTATAAAGACCGATTCTGGTTAGGTGGAAGTTATCGTAAAGATGATGCCTTCGCAGGAATGGCTGGGTTCAACGTGGGCTCATTTATGAATATTGGCTACTCGTATGATGTGACTACCTCCGGTCTGAATACTGTGAGTAATGGATCTCATGAAATTGTGCTGGGCATTTTCTTGAATAACAGGTACAAAGTAACATGCCCGCAGAAAAGCTGGTAATGCGTCTGAGGTCTGAAGTCCGAAGACGGAAGTCTGAAAAAAAGCTGTTAATTTCAAATTAGCACTAAACAGTCTTTAATCCTCGCTATTGGTTCTTTTTTTGCCTAATGTCTGAGTAAGAATCTTGAGTTCACGTCATTGGTTTAGCAATTAAGGCATTTTAATGTCAGGTGAAATATGGAGGCGCATATCGGAAAAACTTTCTCCTACCTCAGACCTCCTACCTCAGATAATAGACCTCAGCCCTCATACCTCTTACCTCAGTCCTCTTACCTCAGTCCTCAGTCCACTTACCTCAGCCCTCATACCTCAGACCTCCTACCTCAGTCCTCCTACTTAAAGCTCTTTCCTTAATCTTGCCACCGGTATATTCATCGCTTCCCTGTATTTGGCAACAGTTCTTCTGGCAATATTATAGCCTTGTTCTTTGAGGA
>CAIJME010000353.1 GCA_903821625.1 uncultured Sphingobacteriales bacterium
AATCGGAAAAAGACTTGGCCCTGAACAAACTCGCGATTCCATTATTGCCATAAATGAAGACCTGATGGAGGTTTTTATCAAATTAGTTTTAGTTTATTACGATAAAACCTATGCCAAGGGACAAGGGAAAAGATCAAAAGAAAGCGTTCATAGTGTGACTTGTAAAAGCACCGATGCCCTAGAAAACAGCACAATCCTTATAAATTACATTCAATCAAAACAAATTACAATCCTAAACAACTAAAACTCATACCTCAGACATCATATCTCAATACTCACATCTCAATACTCAATACTCAATACTCAAAAAATGGCCCCCGAAGAAATTAAATTAACCCAATATTCACACGGCGCAGGCTGCGGATGCAAGATTAGTCCAGCAGTTCTCGATCTGATCCTTCACAGTCCAATAAAACATGCCGCTGATCCATCTTTATTGGTTGGCAATAATACACGTGATGATGCAGCGGTATTAGATCTGGGTAACGGAACCGCATTAATTTCTACGACTGATTTTTTTATGCCTATTGTGGATGATGCTTATGATTTTGGAAGGATCGCTTCTGCAAATGCAATCAGTGACGTGTATGCTATGGGAGGAAAACCGGTATTGGCTATAGCCATTCTAGGATGGCCCATCGATAAATTATCTCCTGAGGTTGCACAAAAAGTTCTCGAAGGATCAAGGTCTATTTGCGCTGAAGCAGGAATTACCCTTGCTGGCGGACATAGCATTGATAGTCCTGAGCCTATTTTTGGACTCGCAGTAAACGGAATGGTCGCTATTCAGCACTTAAAACAAAACTCAACAGCCAGTGCAGGTTGCAAACTATATTTAACCAAAGCATTAGGTGTTGGCATTCTAACCACCGCACAGAAAAAAGGAATTCTAAAACCTGAGCATGCTGCAATTGCACCTAAGAGCATGTCAATGTTGAACAAAATTGGCGAAACACTGGGTAAACTGGACTATGTAAAAGCAATGACGGATGTAACCGGATTCGGATTATTAGGCCATTTATCTGAGATGTGCGAAGGAAGTGATCTACAGGCAATCATAGAATTTGACAAAGTTCCCAAAATAGCAGAGATCGATGAATACCTCAACCAAAACTCTGTGCCGGGAGGAACCAACAGGAATTGGGCAAGCTACGGGCATAAAGTAAAGCCCATTTCAGAAAGGCAAAAACATATTCTGGCAGACCCTCAAACAAGCGGGGGCCTTTTAGTTGCAATTCAAGAAGATAAAAGCATGGAATTTGAACAGATTCTGAGAGACAATGGAATTCCTGAACAAAATATTGTTTGCTTTGGCACTTTATCAGCAAGAACCAGTGAAAAACTAATTGAAGTTATTTAATCAAATAAAATAAATAGGTCACTTTATTCTATTAAAAATTGGCCTATTTTTGTTAAATCATGAAGATAAAAGCTATGAAAAGATCATTAATACTCGTGTTTATACTATTCAGCACCATTTTTATCAATGGATGTGGTAATGAAACAACAATCAATGAAAATGAAGCATCCGAAGTGATTGCCGAATATCTCGAATCCAATCCGGAGTTTAAAACAGCTTCTTTTAACTTTGGTGAAATCAAGTTCAAGGGTGAAAAAGACCAAGAAGAACTCCGTAATTATGAAGTCCTTGAAGAAAATGGACTCATCAAAATGGAGCTTATTGAAGGAAAAAAACGATTTTTTTCAAAAGACAGTATTTTTGTTTATCAGATCAGCTTAACAGAAAAGGCCGCATCACTGGTTACTAGTCAGGGAAAAGATAAAGCAAAAGTTAAGACCGTGTTTTATGTTTTGGATGAAAGCAAACCGGTAAACTTTATAAAATCAGCCAGCAAAACCGCTAAAGTTACCGTTAGCTTGAAAAGAGAAGAAACTGATTTTTATTCATTTGATAATAGCAAGGCATCCAATAGCGAATTCATCACAAAAACCTATAAGCTGAAGCTTAAAAAAGAAGCGGGTTGGGTGGTTACGGGAGAATAATAAGCGGGTTAACAATCATCTATTTGTAATATTCTTTCAGGAATTGCCAGCACTTGAAGTTTGACGATATTTTTTCTTGTGAAAAGAATTCACGTTCAATAAAATATGGTGAAAATGATTATTTTTGAGCATCAAAACTCCCCTTATTTTAATGAAGTTAAATATAGATTATCAGGAAAAATTTGAGCAACGTCACATCGCTCCCAATGAGCAAGATGTTAACGAAATGCTTGATGTTATTTGTGTAGATTCTATCGATGAATTGATCGAGCAAACCGTACCGGCAAACATCCGGTTAAAAAAAGCATTAAACCTTCCGGCGGCAAAAAGTGAGTTCGATTACCTGAATGATCTGAAGCTTACTGCTTCAAAAAATAAAGTTTTTAAGAGCTACATCGGTCAGGGATATCACGATGTGATTGTTCCTGGTGTGATTCAACGTAACATTCTGGAAAATCCAGGATGGTATACCCAATACACACCTTACCAGGCAGAAATAGCACAGGGCCGTTTACAAGCCTTATTGAATTTTCAAACCATGGTGGTCGACCTTACCGGAATGGCCATCGCCAATGCATCTTTACTTGACGAGGGAACAGCGGCTGCCGAAGCCATGTTTATGCAGTATAGCCTCCGTAAAAATGAAGAGGCCAACGTATTCTTTGTTTCGCAAGAAGTACTGGCTCAAACCATTGATATTTTAAAAACCCGTGCTGCTCCATATCAAATTGAGATACGCATCGGTGATCATCAAACTGTTGAACTGGATGAAACTATGTTTGGAGCAATGCTTCAGTATCCGGCAGGTAAAGGAGAAGTATATAACTATTCTGATTTTGCTAAAAAGGCACAAGAAAAAGACATCAAACTTACCGTTGCTGCCGATATCTTATCATTAGCACTTTTAAGTCCTCCGGGAGAATGGGGCGCCGACATTGTGGTAGGATCAACTCAGCGTTTTGGTATTCCAATGGGTTTTGGTGGTCCGCATGCTGCATTCTTTGCCACAAAAGACGAATACAAACGTTCGCTTCCTGGAAGAATTATTGGAGTTACCATTGACAGTGCTGGTAATTATGCATTAAGAATGGCTCTTCAAACACGTGAGCAGCATATTCGTAGAGATAAAGCAACTTCAAACATCTGTACAGCACAAGCCTTACTGGCAATTATGGCGAGTATGTATGCCATCTACCATGGCCCAAAAGGACTAAAACTGATTGCAGAACGGGTTCACGGACTGACCGTATTCCTGTCAAAAGCATTACAAAGTTTAGGCTACAGACAAGAAAATCAATTTTTCTTTGATACACTAAAATTAAATCTGGGCGAACTAAAAAATTCGATTCATGCTGAAGCTATCAATAATGAGGTAAATCTAAACTATGAAGGCTCAGTTGCCAGTATCACGCTTGATGAAACCACTACAACAGAAGATGTATTAACGCTGATCCGGTTTTTTGCAAAAGTAAAAGGCACAAGCATGTACGATCTTGACTTGGATGGATTAAAATCTGATATCAGCTTGCAAATCCCAGCTGAGTTGCAAAGAAAATCAAGCTTTTTAACTCATCCAGTATTCAACACGCATCATTCAGAACATGAGATGCTCCGGTATATCAAATCGCTGGAAGCAAAAGATCTATCGCTTTGTCATTCCATGATCGCTTTAGGTTCATGCACCATGAAACTGAATGCAACTACTGAAATGGTTCCGGTTACTTGGGCCGAATTCGGTAAAATCCATCCATTTGCTCCAACCGATCAGGTGGGAGGATATATGCAGATCTTTGCTGAATTAAATGAATGGCTTAGTGAGATTACAGGCTTTGCAGCAATGAGTTTACAGCCCAATTCGGGAGCGCAAGGTGAATATA
>CAIJME010000354.1 GCA_903821625.1 uncultured Sphingobacteriales bacterium
GAGCCATTTAGTCCGATTACCCCGATCTTTGCACCATAGAAAAACGATAGATAGATATTCTTAAGTACTTGTTTCTGTGGAGGATAAATCTTATTTACCCCGGCCATAGAAAAAATTATTTTTTCGTCTGACATTTGAATCGATTATTGATCTCCAAATATCGTATTTTAGTCAGAGACATGTCAACTTTATTATGTTATATGTCCAGAAAACCTTTTTTGATAGAATGGCGTAATTGTTGATAAATGTTTCAGTATTCAGATAGTTATTAATCTAATAATTTAATAGATTAGGGCGTTAATACATACAGAAAGGTAATATAATGGAAGCTAAATTTTCCCCACGCGTCAAAGACGTGATATCATATAGCAGGGAAGAAGCCCTGCGTCTTGGACATGATTATATCGGAACAGAGCATTTGCTGTTGGGTCTCATCAGGGAAGGAGACGGCATGGCAATAAAAATATTAAAGGGTGCAGGTGTTGATACAGCCAGATTACGAAAGTCTGTTGAAGACTCTGTCAAGGGAACTTCTAGCACAACAGTTAATCTTGGAAACATTCCACTGACTAAGCAAGCTGAAAAAGTTCTCAAAATTACCTATCTCGAAGCAAAAATATTTAAAAGCGACATTATAGGTACGGAGCATTTATTGTTGTCAATTCTTCGGGATGAAGATAATATTGCTTCTCAGATCCTACAGCAATACAATGTCAATTATGATATTTTCAAGGTTGAAGTAGAAAATAATAAGGAAGGTTTCCGTGATGAAGCTCCAGGTGGATCTCCTGCTGGTGATGATGATTTCAGAGAAGAAGAAAGCTTCAGCCAGCCTAAAAAGGTTTCGGATATTAAATCAAAAACTCCGGTTCTTGATAATTTTGGCCGCGACCTGACCAGAGCTGCCGAAGATGGAAAATTGGATCCTATTGTTGGTCGTGAGAAAGAAATTGAGCGTGTTTCTCAGATCTTATCGCGTCGTAAAAAGAATAACCCAATTCTTATTGGTGAGCCAGGTGTTGGTAAATCTGCTATTGCAGAGGGGCTTGCCCTTAGAATTGTTCAGCGTAAGGTGTCACGTGTACTCTTTAACAAAAGGGTAGTTACTCTGGATCTTGCCTCATTGGTTGCCGGTACAAAATACCGTGGTCAATTCGAGGAAAGAATGAAGGCGGTAATGAATGAGCTGGAAAAATCTCCGGATGTTATTCTCTTTATCGATGAAATTCATACCATTGTAGGTGCTGGGGGTGCTTCAGGTTCTCTGGATGCATCAAATATGTTCAAGCCAGCTTTAGCTCGTGGCGAAATTCAATGTATTGGAGCTACCACTTTGGATGAGTATCGCCAATTTATTGAAAAAGATGGTGCTTTAGACAGGCGTTTTCAAAAAGTGATGGTAGAGCCTGCAACTCCGGTTGAAACTATTGAAATTCTAAATAGAATTAAAGAAAAATATGAAGAACATCACGGTGTAACTTATACTGATGAAGCAATCAATGCATGTGTTAGTTTAACCTCACGTTATATTACAGATCGCTTTTTACCGGATAAGGCTATTGATGCGCTTGATGAATCGGGTTCTCGTGTTCATTTGACTAATATTCATGTTCCGCAAAATATTATTGATGTGGAGCAGAAAATTGAAGAAATCAAGATCGAGAAGAATAAAGTTGTTCGCAGTCAAAAGTATGAAGAAGCAGCTAAACTTCGTGATACCGAAAAGAACTTACTTGAAGAGCTTGAAAAAGCAAAAAGTGAGTGGGAGGCTGAAACAAAAACAAATCGTTATACCGTAACTGAAGATAACGTTGCGGAAGTTGTTTCTATGATGACCGGAATTCCTGTTCAGCGCGTTGGACAAGCTGATAGCATTAAATTGCTTGGCATGTTTGATGCGATTAATAGTAGGGTTATCGGTCAAGAAGATGCAGTAAAGAAATTAACAAAAGCAATTCAGCGTACCCGTGCTGGATTAAAAGATCCTAAAAAGCCAATTGGTTCATTCATTTTTCTTGGACC
>CAIJME010000355.1 GCA_903821625.1 uncultured Sphingobacteriales bacterium
AAGGACGATGCGGCATACAAGCCAGGAATGAAAATTGGTCTGTTCGGCATCGGTCTAGATACCTACTGGCCACAATTTCCCGGATTAAAGGAGCGTCTAGAAGGCTATCTAAGTACCGTTGAACAAAAGCTATCTCAAATTCATCCCGAAATTGTAAATGCTGGTTTAGTAGACACTACTGATAAAGCATTTCAGGCAGGGAAAATATTTAAATCAGAAGATGTTGATCTGATCTTTTTATATGTCACAACGTATGCATTATCGTCAACAGTACTACCCGTAGTACAAAGGGCAAAGGTGCCGGTTATCATATTAAATCTTTCTCCCGAAGCGGCTATTGATTATACCGCATTCAACTCAATGTCTGACCGCACCAAAATGACAGGTGAATGGCTTTCGTATTGCTCACCTTGTTCTGTTCCGGAAATTGCCAATGTTTTTAACCGTGTTGGTATTAAATTTCATCAGATAACAGGAATGCTAAATGAAGATGAAGAATGCTGGAATGAAGTTTCTGAGTGGGTTGAAGCCGCAAAAGTAGCCCATATCATGGCTTATAACCGTATGGGATGCATGGGTCATTATTATAGCGGAATGCTTGATATTTATACAGACCTCACTCAGCAATACGCATATTTTGGAGGGCATATTGAATTAATTGAGGTTGAAGAGCTTGCAAGCCTCAGAAAGGAAGTTAGTAAGCTGGAAATGGAAGATCGATTAAAGCTTTTCTTTGAAACTTTTGATGTGCAATCGGATTGTCCAACCGAAGAGTTGAAAAAAGCCGCTATCACCTCTGTTGCACTCGATAAATTGGTAGCAAAACACCAGCTTGGATCAATGGCCTATTATTATAAAGGCACCGGAAATATTGAAAACGAAGAAGCCATCGCTTCTATAATTTTAGGTAACTCATTGCTAACAGCAAATGGAATACCGGTTGCCGGCGAATATGAAATAAAAAATGTGCAGGCCATGAAAATTATGGACTCTTTTGGTGCAGGTGGATCCTTTACCGAATACTATGCCATGGACTTTAATGAAGATCTTGTATTAATGGGCCATGATGGTCCTGGGCATATTGCCATATCAGAAGGGAAAACCAAAGTACGCCCTCTGCAAGTGTATCATGGTAAAGTTGGCAAAGGCATTTCGGTAGAAATGATGGTGAAAAATGGTCCGGTAACACTGCTTTCAGTAGCAGAAAAAAGGGGTGGCGGGCTCATGTTGCTCCTAGCAGAAGGTGAATCTGTTACGGGGGCTGTGCTTCAGATTGGCAATACCAATAGCCGCTATAAATTTCCGATTGGGGCAAGAAACTTTGTAAACCAATGGAATAGCCATGGGCCTGCTCATCATTGTGCCGTAGGTATTGGGCATATCAGTTCAAAAATTGAAAAACTAGGTCAATTATTGAATATGGAGGTAGTAAAGGTTTGTTAATGATATGTACCACGCCATAAAAAAAAGATATAAAATAAATATAAACTCCCTTTTTATATTATTCCTAAATATCAATTCATTACTACCACACCTTTTGCTTCATAAGCCAAATTCTCTTTTGGAGTGGTGATTGCAGCGATTTCAGATTCAGACTTTCCTCCATCTTTTGCATAATGCCTAAGCGTTTCAATTGAAGTGGTATCCGTGTAAGCAAAGCCATCCAGAATAACCTCTTTGCCTGTAAGGTCTTTTGGAACAAAAATCTTATAATCTTTAAAAGTAACACGGATATCATTACCATTGCCAAGGTCCATAATCATCCAACAACCTTTGTTTTTACATACTTCCTTAACCAATCCTTTTATTTTTATATCCTTTTTACTTTCGCCAACCATAGCTGTTTTAAGTGCAGTGATTTCAATTACATTATCATTTTTAACGGAGTCACCATAAACGGCGGTTCCTTTGACATTTTGAACTGCCTTTAGTTCTGTTTGAGGAGTAGAGTTGCATGAGGCAAGAAAAGCCAAGGCAATTACTGAAAGTATTATTCTTTTCATTATTTTAAAATTCAAGCTCAAAATTGGAAAAAATATATTTCATATTTCGAAAAAATGTTTCTTATGACATTCTACAGAGGGAGTGAAGTATTAACCAAAAAGAGCATTAAAAACCTCCTCTACTTTTGCAACTGTTTTTATTGCGATCTTATACTTCTGCCATTCAGGCGATGTTTTAACTCCCCTTCCAGACGGAAGGTTATATTTAGAGATAAATATTTGCTCAAATCCTAGTTTTTCGGCCTCCGCTATACGCTGCTCGATGCGGTTAACGGCTCTGATCTCACCAGATAGACCAACTTCAGCAGCAAAGCAAGTCTTGGTATCAACAGGCATATCTTCATGCGATGATATGATTGCCACTACTACAGCCAGATCGATACCCGGATCTTCGACTCTGAGTCCGCCTGCAATATTCAGAAATACATCCTTTGCACTCAACTTGAAACCGCAACGCTTCTCAAGAACAGCAAGCAGCATATTCATTCTTTTGGTATCAAATCCAGTTGCAGAGCGCTGAGGGGTACCATAGGCCGAAACACTAACTAATGCCTGTGTTTCAATCAACATCGGCCTCAAGCCTTCCATCATTGCCGATATGGTTATACCACTCAAAGGTTCATCTCTCTGAGAAAGCAGGATCTCTGAAGGATTAGACACTTCTCTTAATCCGCTACCTTGCATTTCGTAGATTCCTAACTCTGAAGCTGAACCAAACCTATTTTTAACCGCACGTAAAATTCGATAAACATGATGTCGATCACCTTCAAACTGCAAGACTGTATCAACCATGTGCTCCAAGATCTTAGGCCCAGCGATCATACCATCTTTGGTAATGTGGCCGATCAAAAAAACAGGAGTTCCACTTTCCTTGGCAAAGCGTAGAAGTTCTGCGGTACATTCTCTCACTTGTGAAACACTTCCGGGCGTAGATTCGATATGAGCAGAATATAAGGTTTGAATAGAGTCTATAACTACCAGATCAGGTTGTAAGATCTCTATTTGTTTAAAGATATTCTGAGTAGAGGTTTCTGTTAAAATATAGGTATCAGCAGATTTTGAAGCTTTTTGCCCTGAATCGGGCACTAAGCGTTCGGCACGCATTTTTATCTGTTGCTCACTTTCTTCGCCAGATACATAGAGTACTTTCAGACCGGGAAGGTTAAGAGCAACCTGCAGCATCAATGTTGATTTACCAATACCTGGTTCACCACCAATAAGAACAATGGAGCCGCTTACAATTCCCCCACCCAATACCCTATTTAATTCCTTATCGGGGGTAATTAGTCGGTTCTCTTCCGAAAATACAATTTCATGAATAGCAGCAGGTTTATTAGAGCGCTGCAAACTTGTAGAGCCAGATTTCCAGTCGGGTACAGATTGATTAGCCTTCTCAATTATTTCTTCAACGAATGTATTCCATTGATTACATGAAGGGCATTTGCCTAACCATTTGGCAGATTCGTATCCGCAACTTTGACAGAAATAAGCGGAACGTGTTTTTGCCATGGTTTTTAAAATTTAGATTGCTAATTTATTGAAAAGAAAGCTATCAAATACAAAACAGAGTACTCAAAAATAAAAAATGTGCAAATGGGTTTATCTCATTTGCACATTTATAGGATTAAGGTAAGATTTACAATTTAATTTCTTCTTCCTTAGAATTCAAAAAATGAAACTCGGTCAGATAATAAGAAGGTATCGCTTTAACCTTAATCCACTTACTGAACTTAAAGAACCATTTCCACCGAATTGAAATCAATCCCTGTTTAATGTATGCTTCTATGTATGGGTGAACGCATAAAGTAACACTACGTTCATTCTGCTCATTAAGAATATAATTAAGGTTATTTTCAATATCGTCCATCAAAATAATACTTGCCTTGATCTCACCTGTTCCGTTACAGGCAGGACATTTCTCATTAGTTACGATATTCATTTCGGGCCTTACACGCTGACGGGTAAGCTGCACTAATCCGAATTTACTTGGAGGCAAAATAGTATGTTTGGCTCGGTCAAGAAGCATCAGATCTTTGAGGTAGTCAAACAGTTCTTTTCTGTTTTGGGGTTTATGCATATCGATAAAATCGATCACCACAATACCACCCATATCACGAAGTCGTAACTGTCTGGCAATTTCCTTTGCAGCCTCCATATTGATCATCAGCGCGTTTTGTTCCTGATTTTCAGTATTTGCTGTCCGGTTACCACTGTTTACGTCAATAACGTGCAAAGCTTCGGTATGCTCAACAACCAAATAAGCTCCACCCGGCAAATTAACAGTCCGTCCAAATGCTGATTTGATCTGCTTATCAATACCAAAATGTTCAAATATCGGCTCTTTAGCACGGTACTGCTTAACAATCTTTTCCATTTCAGGAGATATCTCATGAACATAGGATCTAATCTCTTCAAACAATGCAGGATCACCAATGT
>CAIJME010000356.1 GCA_903821625.1 uncultured Sphingobacteriales bacterium
CAAATATAGTGGGATATCCTTTAAAGTGCAAATGAAAATTCATTTTTGTTACAGCATTGGGTAGAGAGTATTGAGTAGTGAGTATAGAGTATTGAGATAGATTCTGCTTCATTATGTATAAATACTTCATACCTCAGACAACAGAAGAAAATCAAAAGGGGAAAGGGGAAAGGGAAAAGCTGAAAGGGAAAAGCCTAAAGCTGAAAGCCAAAAGGGAAAAGGTGAAAGGGGAAAGCCTAAAGGGAAAAGCTGAAAGGGGAAAGCCTAAAGCTGAAAGCCTAAAGGGGAAAGCTAAAACTTGAAAAACAGAATCAAGAACCAAGAACCAGGATCAAAGACTGTTAAGTGCTAATTGAAATTTTCTGCTTTTTTCAGACTTAATACTTCAGACCTCATACTTCAGACCTCATACTTCATACCTCCTATCTCATATCTCCTATCTCCTCTATGTTAATTTCTGTTAAACACTCATCTGTTTCTACCTCAAATAATAATAATTTCAGTAATTTCGAGGGCAATATTATTGATCTTGAATCCATGAACTATAACAAAATCAACAATTTACTAGGCTGGTTCAGCTTTTTGACAGCTCTAATTGTCTATACTTTGACGCTTGAACCCTCTGCGAGTTTTTGGGATTCAGGCGAATTCATCGCCTCTGCTCATAAACTTCAGGTTGTTCATCAACCAGGCGCACCTTTATTTTTGATGCTTGGAAAAGTATTTTCATTGCTTGCGGGCGATGATACTAGCCGAGTTGCCTTTTGGATAAATATGTGCTCAGCCGTGGCAAGTGCCGCTACGATCCTTTTTCTTTTTTGGACTATAACCGCCCTGGCTAAAAAAGTTCTTTCGAAAGTTGAAGAGAATCTTTCTAACTGGGAACTGATTACTATTATGGGTTCTGGCCTTGTTGGTGCACTAGCCTACACTTTTTCTGATTCATTCTGGTTTTCAGCTGTAGAAGCAGAAGTTTATGCACTTTCATCTCTTTGTACCGCAATCGTTTTTTGGGCAATACTTAAATGGGATCAGCATGCAGATGAACCTTACTCAGACAGATGGCTCATTTTTATTGCCTATGTAATGGGGCTTTCAATTGGGGTACACCTTTTGAACTTGCTCGCAATTCCTGCTATTGCTCTAGTCTACTATTTCAGAAGATCAAAAACAAGAACTTCGGCAGGAACCCTACTGGCATTACTTGTTGGAATCATCATTTTGGCATTTATTCAATATGGTATTGTTCAATACACAATCAAATTTGCAGCATACTCTGATCTGTTTTTTGTAAATACACTGGGGCTTGATTTTGGAACTGGTGTTTTATTTTTTAGTTTTTTACTGATTATGAGCCTTGTTTCCGGAATACTTTATACCATAAATGGAAGCAAAACCCATCTTCTAACTTCCGTAACATGTTTTGTGGCACTCATGACGATTGGAGGTGGAATATCCGGATTAATCGTTGCTGCAATCATTCTGGCTGGTCTGGAATACATTCTAAAAATCCGTGAAAAAAGAAGGGTCTTGAACCTCGCCTTGATCTCTATCGTGTTCATCATTTTTGGTTATGGCTCCTTTGCAATGATTGTAATCAGGGCAAAAGCAGACCCAACTCTTAATAATAGTGACCCTGAAAATGCATTTTCATTATTGAGCTATGTAAATAGAGAACAATATGGAGACCGCCCTCTGCTATATGGTCAAATCTTTGATTCAAAGCCTATTGACAACAAAGAAGGTGATATTATTTATCGTAAAGGAAAAGAGAAATATGAAAATGCAGGCCAAAAATTTGAACGTGTATACGATCGTAATACCCTCCTGCCAAGAATGTACAGCGATGACCCACAGCATGTAGGTTTTTATCGCGACTGGATGGGGATAAAAGAAGATCAATCGCCCACATTCCTCAATAACCTCGGCTTCCTAATCAGCTATCAAACCAGCTTCATGTATACCCGCTATTTTGCATGGAACTTTATTGGAAGGCAAAATGATGAACAGGGGCATGGTGATTATATTCATGGTAACTGGCTATCGGGTATAAGCTTGTTAGACAATTTGTTATTGGGAGGACAAAATGATTTACCCAAAAGCCAATTAACCAATAATGCCTATAATAAGTTCTACTTCCTTCCATTCATTCTAGGAATTATAGGAGCATTATGGCACTTTAAACAGAATCAAAAGGATGCCGGCATTGTAGCACTACTATTCTTCTTTACAGGACTAGCGATTGTTCTATACTTAAATCAAAACCCATTGCAACCAAGAGAACGTGACTATGCCTACACGGGCTCATTCTACGCATTCGCCATTTGGATAGGCCTTGGAGTGGCAGGGATAACAGATTTCTTGCGTAAAAAACTGAATGCTCCAAAAGCTGCTGTTCTTGCCGCATTAATAGGATTACTGGCCGCACCGGTTTTAATGGCTAAAGAAGGATGGAACGATCATGACCGCTCCACAAAGTTTACAGCCCGCGATATGGCTATCAATTACCTGGAGTCTTGCGCGCCCAATGCCATTTTATTCACCTATGGCGACAACGATACCTACCCGCTTTGGTATGCACAGGAAGTTGAAAATGTCAGACCCGATGTGAGAGTGGTTAATCTTAGTCTACTGGGAACCGACTGGTATATCAGACAAATGAAAAAGAAAGTAAACCAGGCTGAACCCCTTCCAATTACTATGCCTGATGAAAAATTTGTTCAGGGAGTAAGAGATGTGATGGGATATCAGGATTATAACACCGCCGGTGCAGTTGAACTGAAAGATATTTTTGATATCATGACCTCTGATAATGATGCAGATAAGGCAACCTATCAGGATGGAAGTAAAGAGAACTTCTTGCCAACAAAAAATTTCAAGATCAGCATTAACCCAGATCAAATTATTGCCAGCAAGACAGTTTCTACAAATAAAAAAGATCTGATTGTGCCATCTATGGAATGGACATTTAATAAAAACTACGTCACAAAAACAGAATTGGCTTTAATTGATATTCTTGCACATAATGATTGGAAACGCCCTATATATTTTGCGATCACCGTTCCAGATGATAATTATATGGGACTTGGTGATTACTTATATAACGAGGGTTTTGCTTATCGACTTCTTCCACTTAAAAAGCCAGCGGTAGATACTGCAAGTGGCGAGAAAGCTGAACTGACCAACACCGATCAGATGTATAACAATATGATGACCAAGTTTAAATGGGGCAATATGAAGAATGCCACTTATCTGGATCCGGAATCAGTAAGAATGAGCTTTACCATCATCAACCATTTTAATATTCTTGCAGAAAATTTGTATCGTGAGGGCCGAACTGAAGAGGCTAAAAAAGCACTTTTAAAATGCATGGAAGTAGTGCCTGATAAAAATCATTCGCTAAACTTTACTATCCGTAAATTCTACATGGCCGATTTACTTTACAAGCTAAAAGAAGAAAAGAAAGCCAATGAAATTGTAGCCAATTCTGCCGAGTACATCGAAGATCAGCTAAATTATCTTGCTGCTATAGCACAAACAAAGGAAAACCTGAATACACGTGAGGTACAACTCGGAGTTTATGTGATGACTGAACTTGCAAAATTGACTGTTCAGAATGGACAGACAGAACTGAATAAAAAATTACAGGATCGCCTAAAAGTTATTGAATCAAAATTCATTAGCGCAGAACGCTAAGAATTATCCTTCAACGTTTAAAAAAATCCCCGCTAAATGTAGCGGGGATTTTTTTTTATTAATTTCAAATCGGTACATTCAACTCCAACAAACTATTCGAATTTGAAGAGGCATGCCTGAATCTGATCAAAAAATTATTCACGTTAAAGATCTAAATAAATCTTTTTCAGGTATTAAGGCACTGGATAATATTCAGTTTGACCTTTATCCAGGCGAAGTCCATGCCCTAATGGGCGAAAATGGAGCCGGAAAGTCTACATTCATGAAAATTTTAATGGGCCTCATGCTTCCGGATTCAGGTTCAATTAATTTTAACGGAGAGTTCATTGAAAACATGGATGTTCATAAAATGCTAAAAAAAGGCATTTCAATGATCCATCAGGAAATTTTAATGGTTCCTGAATTAACCGTCGCTCAAAATATTTTTTTAGGGAAAGAATTTAAAGGAAGTTTTTGGGTTGATGAGCATCAAATAGATCAAAAATCACAAGAACTATTGAATTTGATCGGACTTAAGGTAAATGCACAGACTAAAGCGAAACAGCTGAGCATTGCCGAAATGCAACTCATTGAAATCGCTAAGGCAATTTCTAACCATGCAAAAGTCATCATCATGGATGAACCCTCCTCTGCACTCTCAGATAAAGAGTGTGAACTGCTTTTTAAAATAATTAATGACTTAAAAAGTAAGGGTGTAGCCATTATCTATATTTCTCATAAACTAGACGAAATTTTTCGGATCGCAGATCGAATAACAGTACTAAGAGATGGTAAATACATAACTACAAAAAATACAAGTGAACTCAATAAAAATAGCCTGATCTCACTGATGGTTGGTCGGGAAATTGAAAGCTTATTTTCTTCAGATTCCAGAGTTCCTAGTAATGCAATTTTAGAGGTCCGTGGTATAAGTAAAAAAGGCAAGTTTGAAAATATCAATTTCGAAGTACATGCACATGAAGTGCTTGGAATTGCCGGCTTAATGGGTGCTGGCAGAACCGAAATTGCAAGAGCAATTTTTGGATTAGACAAAATAGATAGCGGCGAAATACTATTAAAAGGACATAAAATAGAAATAAGATCCCCAAAAGATGCTCTAAAAAAAGGAATAGCGTATGTTAGTGAAGACCGAAAAGCATTAGGATTCATTCCAGAAATGTCAATCATAGAAAATATTACGCTCTCAACTTTGAAAAACTATTCAAAAGGAGGGTTTATTCAAACTAAAAAAGAAACAAAAATTTCTTCCCAAATGGCTAGCGATCTAAAAATAAAAGCGGTAGGCCTCAATCAAAAAGTAATTACTTTAAGTGGAGGAAATCAACAAAAAACTGTGATTGCAAAGGCTTTGTTAACCTCGCCCGCTCTCCTGATTTTGGATGAACCTACTAGAGGGATTGACATTGGAGCGAAGCACGAAATCTACAAGCTTATTAACCAATTGGCCAACAATGGATTAGCGGTCATTATCATCTCATCAGAATTACCTGAAATTTTGGGAATGAGTGACAGGATTCTAGTTTTATCCAAAGGAAAACAAACAGCTATTCTAAATAAACAGGAAGCAAGTCAAGAAAAAATCATGCACTATGCAATACATTAATAACATTCGCCAATATGGTTTACTCATTGTATTTGGTATTATTTGCCTTATAATTTCTTTGATTACACCCCAGTTTTTAACTCTTTCCAACCTGACCATTATTGTCACTCAGGTTTCAATTAATGCATTGCTAGCCTTCGGAGTAACGTTTGTGATCATTACTGGAGGCATTGACCTATCTCTAGGTTCTATTGTTGCGGTCACTGGAGTTACCTCTGCAATGCTTGCCCATCCTGATAGCTACCCTGTTTTGATTCCAATAGTAATGGGTTTACTAGCGGGCCTATTGATGGGAGCTTTCAATGGTTTTATTATTACAAAAAGTAAAATTGCCCCATTTATTGTCACGCTGGGTACAATGACCATAGGGCGAGGATTAGCACTTATACTTAGCGATGGCAGGCCGGTATCTAACCTGTCTGACTCTTTTAATTATTTAGGAAGCGGAACAGTTTTTGGGATTCCTTTTTTAATATTAATTTTCATTCTTGTTTTTGCGCTCTGTTCTATCATCCTTAGTAAAACGATATTAGGAAGGCACATTTATGCCATTGGCGGTAATGAACAAGCTGCAAGAGCTTCGGGAATTAATATTGATCGGGTAAAATTATCTGTATATTCAATCTCGGGCTTATTAGCAGGTTTAGCGGGCATTTTGTTAGCCTCAAGAATTACTACCGGCCAGCCCAATGCAGGAGCTGGATTCGAGTTAGATGCTATTGCAGCAGTCGTTATTGGTGGCACAAGCACTGCAGGTGGTAGGGGAACGATGACAGGCACCTTAATTGGCGTTTTACTTATTGGCGTAATAAATAATGGGTTAGATTTACTTAATGTTACCTCCTACTATCAACAAGTGGTCATGGGAATCATCATCATCGGTGCAGTGATTGTAGATAGTCTGAACCAGAAATAAAATTCTTAAAAAAGAAAAAATGAAATACTCTTATCTGATTTTAATCACGTTAACTACGCTGTTTGCAGGATGCAATTCATCAACTAACAGCGAAAAAAGCAAGGCAAATAAAATAATAATAGGCGTATCCATGCTAAGTATGCAAAATGAATTCATTGTAAACATCAGTGATGAGATGCAGAAAAAAGCCCAGGAATTAGGTGCAGAATTGATTATTGTAGATGCCGAACGTTCTCCATTAAAGCAAATTGAACAGATAGAGAGTTTTATAGCACAAAAAGTGGATGTTATTATTTTGAATCCGAGTGAATATGAAGCCTGTTCACCTGCCGTAACCAAAGCTCTGGCAGCCAATATTCCAATTGTAAATGTTAACTCAGCTACCAAAATAGCACCAACAGCCTTTGTTGGCTCTAATGATTTAGAATCGGGCAGAATTGCGATGAAGTTCATTGCCGAGCAACTGGGAGGAAAAGGCAATGTTGTCATGATCCAGGGTTTAAATGGGCAGGCCGCACAAATACAAAGAGAGCAGGGTGCAAAAGAAATCCTGAAAGAATACCCCGGCCTCAAACTCATTGCCCAACAAACTGCCGAATGGGATAGATCTAAAAGTATGGATTTAATGCAAAACTGGATTCAATCTTATGGCAACAAAATCAATGCGGTATTTGCACATAATGATGAAATGGGCTTGGGGGCCGTAAAAGCATTGCAAGATGCCGGAATGAAAGACAAGGTGATTGTAGTTAGTATTGATGCAATTACGGATGCACTACAGGCAGTCAAAAAAGGAGATTTAGATGCAACAGTTTTTCAAGATGCTAAAAAACAAGGCGCCGGAGCTATTGAAACCGCTGTAAAGATTGCTCAAGGACAAGCAGTTGAAAAAGAGCTGATGATTCCATTTCAATTGGTTACAAAAGCAAGTATTAAAGAGTATTTGAAATAAATAATTATTCATTTTGAAAAATTGATTTTTACTTTCCAGGGCCAGCAGTCTTGCAATAACTTATTTACTATATTGTATCTTGATCTATTAATTGGATCTAATTGATATTAAAATTTCGAGGTAGGCAATGAATCAAATTCTTAAAAAAATTTTTACTGGAAATAAAGTAATTGTTCTTTGCATTACCCTTCTGGTAATTCTTTTGCTGAAATTTTTATATAGTGAGTTTAGTCCATCAACCTCATCTGTTGCTCTGGCTATTGAAAATTTTTGGATTTGGAAATTTCTAGGAAGACTTCATCCAATGGCTGTTCACTTCCCGGTCGGACTGCTCTTTTTTGCTGCTTTAATGGAGCTATTTACCCTGAAAAAATTTAGTTCCTCATTACGTCCAGGTATTCAAATACTTGTAATTGCAGGAGCAGTATCTGCCTTGTTTTCTGCATTCCTTGGATATTTTCTCTCCACAGACCAAGATTATGGTGCAAATTTAGATATTCATCAATGGCTAGGAATTATTGTAGCATTTTTAGGAATATTAGTCTGGCAGATTCAGAATAGAATACTAGTAAAAAAACAGTCTTCACTTATAAAAACATATCGAATTTTCTTATTTATCACCGCATTGGGTGTACTAGCCGCTGGGCATTTTGGTGCATCCTTAACTCATGGCGACGATTACCTGACTAGTACCCTACCCTGGAATCAAGAATTTGAAGAGACGAATAGTATAAGTTTTGATCTAGCGTCTTTTAAGGCAGATACTGTAAAACTGACCCTAAAGCAAGAGACAGAACTTAATTTGAAAGTCAGAGCAATATTTGCCCATAACTGCTATAAATGTCATGGAGATGAAAAGATTAAGGGTGAACTAAGATTGGATCGCAAGAATATGGCTTTTAAGGGGGGCGAAAACGGCCCGGTCATTATTCCGGGTAATGCGGCAGAAAGTGAACTATTCAGACGTATAAATCTGCCTCCTAGCCACAAGGAGGCAATGCCTTCCAAAGGCAAGAAGCTCAGTGACGATGATATTGCGGTAATCAATTACTGGATCGAGAAAGGTGCACCATGGCCCGACGGACCAGATAAGAATGAAGTTTTTAAAAATGCTGCTCTTGCTCCCAGAAATCCGGTGCTTCCTGCCGCATCGGGCATCCATACCAATCCGGTAGATCGTTGGACCAATCAATATTTTGTAAAAAATAAAATTGAATGGCCTGAACTGGTTGATGACAGAACTTATTTGAGGAGAATATTTCTGGATATCATTGGTTTACTGCCAAGCCAGGAAGATATACAAGCATTTAGCAAAGATAACAGGCCGGATAAAAGAGCGGTCTGGAGTAGAAAATTATTAGACCGAAAAGATGACTATGCTATCAATTGGCTCACCTTCTGGAATGATGCACTCAGAAATGATTATACCGGTACTGGATATATTACAAATGGGCGTTATGCCATCACCGATTGGTTGTATCAATCAATCCAATCCAATAAACCTTATGATCAATTTGTAAAAGAACTGGTAAGCCCTAAAGATGATCGTTCCAAAGGATTTGTTGAAGGTATTAAATGGCGTGGGGTTATAAACGCTAGCCAAAGGACTGAAATGCAGGCTGCACAAAACGTATCACAAGTTTTTTTAGGGCTGAACTTAAAATGCGCATCCTGCCATAATAGTTTCATAAGCGACTGGAAGCTGGAAGATGCTTATGCATTTGCCAATATTTTTGCTGATACTACGCTAGAAATAAACCGTTGCGATAAGCCTACCGGCAAATATACTGATGCCAGAATGCTCTGGAAGGAACTGGGCAGCATTGACAATAAAGCAAAAGCCTCCATAAAACGGGCACAGTTGGCAGAGAACATGGTCAAACCGCAAAATGGCCGTTTATACCGTACGCTAGTCAACAGAATGTGGGCTCAGATTATGGGACGCGGATTTATTGAACCAGTAGACATGATGGACAATGAGCCTTGGAGCCAGGATATGCTGGATTGGATGGCCTTTAATTTTCAACAAAACAAGTCGGATATCAAAGAATTGATCTTTATGATCACTACTTCCAACACCTACCAACTACCATCCGCAGGATTTAAAGACCCCAATGAAATAGTAGCCAAGGAATATAAATTCACCGGAAGATTAAGGAAAAGAATGTCAGCAGAACAGTTTGCTGATGCCGGATCGGCACTTTTCGGTACAATTTTTCCGGATTCAATGGTTCGATACCAACCGATATTTGCTCCTGCTACTAATCAATCCAGTATGCTTTTCAACCGTGCATCTCTGGTTGTAAACAATCCATTTTTAACAGCTTTAGGCCGACCAAACAGAGAAACAGTGTCTACAAGCAGAGAGTCGCAGGCAAATTTATTACAGGCACTTGAACTTACCAATGGCGAAAGATTCAACTCCATGCTCAGAAAAGGGGCAGAAAACTGGAAATTAAAGTATAAGAGTGGCGATTTGATCATTAAAGAGGTTTACAAACAAGCATTAGGACGAGAAGTGAAGCCCAATGAATTCAAGCTAGCAAAAAAACTATTGGGGGATAAACCCGCAACAGATTCTATACAAGATCTTTTTTGGGCTATTATGCTACTCCCTGAATTTCAAATCATCTATTAATTATTGGGCATGAATAATCATTGGAACAGACGAGAATTTATAAAAAAGAGCAGCGCAGCTACTCTTGCTGCACTTGCGGCAGGTGCTCCACTAACAAGTTTATTGTCATCTTGTAACAGCAGAAGAACAAATTCCAAAGCCGATACGGTCATCCTGCTTTGGATGGCTGGAGGAATGGCCCATACCGACACGTTTGATCCAAAAAGATATACTCCTTTTTCAAAGGGCATGAATGCCAATGATGTATTAAGTACTTTTAAGCCTGTTCCAACAATACTGGATGGTGTTTCCTTTTCGGAAGGACTGGAATCTATTGGTTCAATAATGGACAAAGGCACCGCGATCCGCTCGTATGTTGCCGGAGATATGGGACATATTTTACACTCCCGACATCAATACCATTGGCATACCTGCTATAAACCACCTCAGTCAGTTTCTGCGCCACATATAGGTTCATGGATTGCTAAAGAGCTGGGATCTGTAAACCCAGTAATTCCTGCCTTTATTGATATTGGTCAGCGGTTTACCTTGGGCGAAGGCGAAGAATTAAAAGCGTTCCATACCGCAGGCTTTTTGGGAAGTGAATACGGTCCTTTCTTGATACCTGATCCATCTGCCGGACTTGAAAGTGTAAGACCACCATTAGGTATGTCATCCATGAGGTTTGAAAAAAGGAACCAGCTTTATAATGATTTGATGAGCAAGAGTGCGATGGGAGAATTTGGCAGCGACTATCAAAAGGAATCATTAAGAAGGTCAATGGAGCAGGCCTACATGCTATTAAAATCGCCAGAGGCCGCCGCATTTGATCTCAGCAAAGAGCCCAAAGAAAGCTATGATATTTACAATACAGGCAAGTTTGGATTAGGCTGCTTGATGGCTCGCCGCTTAACAGAACAGGGTGCCCGGTTCATAAGTGTAACCACAGAATATGAGCCATTTAAAAGCTGGGACACCCATGACAATGGTCATACTCGCCTAATTGATATGAAAAAGCAAATTGATGGCCCAATTGCACAATTAATAAAGGATCTCGAGAAATCGGGTCATCTGGATCGCACATTAATCATTTTAGCTAGTGAATTCAGTAGAGATATGATGGTTGAAGGCCGGCCTGATTTAAAGGTTGAAGAGCAGGTAGCCCAACCCGACATTATTCATGAGCTCAAAAACTACGGTATGCACCGGCACTTTACCGATGGATGTTCAATTTTAATGTTTGGCGGTGGAATAAAAAAAGGAAGCGTTTATGGCAAGACAGCAGATGAACGTCCGTGCAAAACCGTTGAAAATCCTATCCTGATTGAACAGATCCATCAAACAATTTACCATGCTTTGGGTATTGCTGAAGATGCGCATTATGTGGTAGAAAAGCGACCATTTTATACCACTCCCGACGGATTGGGAAAAGCTGAAATGAGATTGTTCGGATAATTTAAAACCCTGGAGGATAGTAGTAAGACGTACAATTTGTACCTGCCTGAATTTTTAAAAAAGTATGACAGGTTAAGACGCACAGTTGATATTAAATCTATATTTTGAATTTGGTATCGATCAGCTGATATTGTTTTCCCAATTTATTCTATATTTAATTTTATAAAATACAAATACCGGAAATTCAATGCAATTGATCAGCGAATGTTTGGCAAACAAACCCGATATTCAAAAAACAATAGTTAAAACACACGATTAAATAATTCAATAAATACAACTAATTTTAGTTTTGATGGCTTCAGGAGGGATATTTCATTTTACAAAAGTTTTTATTGGTTTAGGTATTCTGCCATTGCTTTCTTTTCAATCTGTTTCTGAACTCAAATTTAAAAAGCAATTGATTGCATCAGAGAGTGCAGAATCTGTTGGTGTTTTTGATGTGAATGGAGATCAAAATATTGATATTGTGTCAGGAAGTTATTGGTATGAGGGGCCATCATTTTTAAATCGTCATTTTATTGGGAATATAGAACGAGTAGGTGAATATTACGATGATTTTTCGACCATACCTCTGGATGTTGATGGAGATGGCAAAATCGATTTTATAACCGGTGGATGGTTTAGTAAAACACTTCGATGGAGAAAAAATCCGGGCAATGACCAGGAATGGGCACAAGTGGATATTGCGCTAACAGGCAATATTGAAACTACGCGGGCTTGGGATGTAGATGGAGACGGATTTGATGAAATTGTACCCAATACCCCAGGATATCCTTTGATCTATTACACCTTAAAAAGGGATAAAAATAAAAAAGCATTAGGCCAGTTTATAAAAACACAAGTTGCTGAAAAGCATGGCCACGGATTAGGTTTCGGCGATCTCAATGGAGATGGAAGGGGAGATTTTATTGTTACTGAGGGCTGGTTTGAGGCACCTGACGATCGAGAAAATAAAGCGTGGACTTTTCACCCCGACTTTAATTTATTGGATGCTTCTATTCCAATTATCGTTGCAGATGTTAACCAGGATGGCTTCAATGATTTAATTGCAGGCCACGGTCATTCCTATGGACTTTACTGGTATGAACAGAAAAAGGATGGAAAATTGCTTAAATTTATCAAGCATCCAATTGATCCATATCATTCACAGTTTCATACAATGGAATGGGTAGATATTGATAATGACGGACAAATGGAGCTGATTACCGGCAAGCGTTACCGTGCACACAATGGTAAAGATGCAGGCGATAATGAATCTCCCGGACTTTATTTTTATAAATGGAATGGCGAATCATTTACAAAAAACGTGATTAGTTATGGCCCAGGCCGACCATGACGGCGATGCAGGTTCCCAGCAGGCCGCGATAGACGTTGTCGTTGAGCCAATTCTTTCCCAGCACCAGAACCAGGGCGACCAGCA
>CAIJME010000357.1 GCA_903821625.1 uncultured Sphingobacteriales bacterium
CAGAGAACATCATTGTTGGCTTTGCACGGCTGGCAGGCAGAAGCATTGGTATTGTAGCCAATCAACCTGCATTTTTAGCCGGTGTACTGGATATTAATTCATCGGTAAAAGGGGCCCGCTTTGTACGCTTTTGTGATAGCTTTAATATCCCACTGCTTGTATTAGAAGATGTTCCCGGTTTCCTGCCCGGCACAGATCAGGAATGGAATGCCATTATTACCAATGGAGCTAAATTATTGTATGCATTCTGTGAAGCTACTGTACCTCGAATTACTGTAATCACCAGAAAAGCCTATGGTGGCGCCTATGATGTGATGAATTCCAAGCATATTGGTGCAGACATGAATTATGCATGGCCAAGTGCTGAGATCGCAGTTATGGGAGCCAAAGGAGCCGCTGAGATCATTTTCAAGAAGGAAATCGCAGCTGCAGATGATCCAAATGCACGATGGATTGAGAAAGAAAAAGAATATTCAGATATTTTCGCAAATCCTTATCGTGCAGCAGAACGTGGATTTATAGATGAGGTGATTGAGCCTTCAGAAACTAGAAAAAAACTTATAAAAGCGTTCAAAATGCTTGAAAACAAGGTAGTCAATAACCCAAAAAAGAAGCATGGAAATATCCCATTGTAATTCGATTTCATCATGTCGCACATTGAGCAAATATCTCATGAATTAACTTGGCGTATTCGCAGAGAAGTTTTATATCCCGGGCAGCCTCTTGATAAGATCGTGCTACCTGACGATGAAAACGGAATGCACCTCGGATTATTTGACCATAATAAACTGATCAGCGTACTTTCATTTTTTAACAATGACCAATCTATACATTTAAGAAAATTCGCAACTCTTGAACCCTATCAACGAAGAGGTTATGGAACTGAATTATTAAATTATTTATTTGACCTATCAGAAGTAGATAATTATAAACGTATTTGGTGCAATGCCCGTAAAAATGCTTCAGGATTTTATAGTAAATTTGGATTTAAAGAAACAGAAAACTCCTTCCAAAAGGATGGACATGATTTCGTAATCATGGAAAAAATATTAAAAACTAAATAAAAAGATGGCAAAAAATAAAGATCATAAGCACATCCCGGTGGTGACAAAGAAATCACTTGCTTTTTTTGAAAAATATATAAACAATCCATCTCCGACAGGATTTGAATGGGAAGGTCAACGCCTTTGGCTAGATTATATCAAACCGTATATTGATGAGCACATGGTTGATAATTATGGCACTGCAGTTGCAGTTATCAATCCGAAAGCGAAATTCAAAGTGGTAATTGAAGCCCATGCCGATGAAATATCTTGGTTCGTGAATTATATTACCAAAGATGGATTGATCTATGTCATCAGAAATGGCGGCTCCGACCATCAAATCGCTCCTTCAAAACGAGTGAACATCCATACCGACAAAGGAATTGTCAAGGCTGTATTCGGCTGGCCTGCCATCCATACACGCAGCGGTGAGAAAGAAGAAGCTCCAACTTTAAAGAATATATTTCTTGATTGCGGCTGCACCAGCAGCGATGAAGTTGAAAAACTTGGTATTCATGTGGGTTGTGTCATTACCTATGAGGATGAATTTATGGTCTTGAATAATCGCTATTATGTGGGACGTGCTCTTGACAACCGTGCAGGTGGATTTATGATCGCTGAAGTAGCGCGTTTATTAACAGAGAATAAGAAAAAATTGCCTTTTGGGTTATACATTGTTAACAGTGTTCAAGAAGAAATCGGACTTCGTGGTGCAGAAATGATCGCACATCGTATAAAACCAAATATTGCAATCGTTACTGACGTTACGCATGATACGCAAACACCGATGATCAGCAAAATCACACAAGGCGACCTTGCCTGCGGAAAAGGCCCTGTAGTTTCGTATGCACCTGCCGTACAAACTAATTTGAATAAATTATTGATCAAGGCTGCCGAAGCTAATAACATCCCATTTCAGCGACAGGCCTCTTCCAGATCAACCGGAACAGACACCGATGCTTTTGCCTACTCAAACGAAGGGGTAGTTTCTGCCTTGATCTCCCTACCCTTACGCTACATGCACACCACAGTTGAAATGATTCATAAAGAGGATGTTGACAATGTGATTCGACTCATTTACGAGTCGCTGCTTAGCATTCAGGTTGATCAGGATTTCAGATCGGTAAAGTAGCTATAACACACATGAAAATAAAGCAACTGATATACATCATTTGCTTTATTTTTGTTGAATTTTTAGGAAATGAATCTGCATTTTGATTCTTATTTATTAATAAAACAATGTGGCCTTAATTCTATGCTGAAAGGTCAAAAAAAATAAAAATTGAATGATTAAACGGTCCGTCTTAATATTGCTAGTAGGTTTTGCATGCGCAACACAACTCGCAGCCCAAGAAAACACAGCCTATCAAAAGCCACCCCAATCACTAATCAGTTTGCTTGAAGCTCCTCTTAGCCCTGGAGTCAAAATCAGCTCTGATGGCGAGACGATGCTTTTATTGGAGATGTTAGGTCTACCAACAATCAATGAGCTATCACAGCTGGAATATCGACTTGCCGGACTCCGCATTAATCCTGTAACTAATGGCCCGAGTCGATCAACTTATTATAAAGGAATAAAAGTAAAATCCCTGAGCACTGGGCAAGAGTCAGTTTTTTCCGGATTGCCTGCTGATTTGAAGCTTTCTGACCTCACTTGGTCACCTGACGAGACTAAAATCGCATTTACCCATACCAGCAAAACCGGAATTGAATTATGGGTTGCCGATTTAAAATTACTTACAGCAAAGCGACTGGGTAAAGAACATATCAATAAAACTTATGGGTCAATTTTTGTCTGGACACCTAATGGAAAGACCATTCTTGCTCAATTTGTTGATCCAAAAAGAACTGCTTTAACAGACCCAAAACTAATACCTCCTGGTCCGGTAATTCAGGAAAACACAGAAAAATCTACCCCAGCTCCAACCTATCAAGACTTATTGAAAAGCCCTTATGACGAAATGGCTTTCGATCACTTTTTAACCTCACAATTAAAACTGGTTAGCATGGAAGGAGAAAGTAGTAATTTCCTTCAGCCGCAGATCATTCGTTCATTTGAATATTCACCAGATGGAAAATATATTCTGCTTTCCAATATCAACCATCCCTATTCCTATACGGTGCCCATAAGCTTATTTCCTTTCACTACAAGCGTTTATGATGATAAAGGAAAACTGATAAAAAAGTTATTTGATGCGCCTTTGGCTGAAAATATTCCCGCAGGTTTTGATGGCGTACCAAAAGGACCAAGAGAATTTGGATGGCGTGCCGATAAAGGATCAACGCTTTATTGGGTAGAGGCTTTGGATAATGGAAACCCATCGCAACAAGCTACAATACGCGATATTATCTACACTCAAGCGATACCTTTTAACCAGAATGCCCTCAAATTAGCTGAATGTTATTTCCGATTTCATTCAATTGTATGGGGCGATGACAAACTTGCAATCCTAACCGAGCGATGGTGGAAAACAAGAGCAGAGAGACGCAGTTTCATTAAACCGGGAAATGAAACCTTCAGAGTAAACCTTTTTGACCGTTATTATGAAGATACTTATAGCGATCCTGGCGTATTGGTAACCAAGAAAAATGAATTTAATAGAAATGTATTGTTGACCGAATTAAATGGTTTAAAACGAATTAGTGATCCTGACAATGTGAATATATTCAGTATTAGCGATGGCTCCTCACCAGAAGGTGATTGTCCATTGATTTTAAAATTCAATATTAAAACTAAGATCAGGGATACCATTTTTCACTCCGCTGCTCCCTATTTTGAACGCCCTGTTTTCTTTAATAATGGTAAATTCATCATCAACAGTAGAGAATCTGCAGAGACAGTCAGAAATTACTTCAGAGTCAATCTGCCAGATCAGGTTTATACACAGATTACGAATTTTTCAAATCCATATCCTGAATTAAATGGAGTGCAAAAAAAACAGGTGAGTTATACACGTTTAGATGGAATCAACCTTGGCGGGACTCTTTACTTGCCAGCTGGTTTCAAAGTTGGCGACACTCCCCTACCTGTACTGATGTGGGCATATCCACGAGAATTTAAAACAATAGAGGCTGCCGGACAAGTTAAAGGCTCACCGCATACATTCAGTATGTTGAGTTCCGGATCGCCAGTTTATTGGGTTACCCGAGGATACGCGGTTTTAGATAATGCCGATATGCCTGTTGTAGGCGAAAGCAATAAAGAACCAAATGATACTTTCATTGAACAGATTAGGTATAATGCAGAGGCCGCTATTAATTACCTGGTAAAAATGGGAGTTGCCGACAGAAAACGAATCGCCATTGGAGGTCATTCTTACGGTGCTTTCATGACCGCAAACCTGTTGGCGCAAACCGACCTTTTCGCAGCAGGAATTGCAAGAAGCGGAGCCTATAACCGAAGCCTTACACCTTTTGGCTTTCAGGCAGAAGAGCGAACTTTTTGGCAGGCACCTTCGGTTTATAATAAAATGTCACCTTTCTACTACGCAGATAAGATCAAGACTCCATTATTACTCATTCACGGACAGGCAGATAATAATACAGGTACATTTCCAATGCAAAGTGAGAGGCTTTATACTGCTCTGAAGGGTCATGGAGCGATCACTAGATTAGTTTTACTTCCTTCAGAATCACATAGTTATAGAGCTAAAGAATCCATTTTACACATGATGTGGGAAATGGATAACTGGTTGGAGAAATACGTAAAAAATAAATAATTATTTTGCTGATTTTGTTCCATAAAAAGAATGAAAGTTACAAGGATAAAAATATATAAATTGAAGTTTTCACTTTATTAAAGAGTATGGAAAGAAAATTGCATTTTAGTTTTAATTAAGCTTTAATTCTAAGTAAGAATCTGATATAAAAACAGAAATAAAATATTAACTCAATTCAAGATAAGTATGAAACCTACTTTAGTGATCCTTGCAGCAGGAATGGCGAGCCGATATGGCAGCATGAAACAAACAGATGGATTTGGACCCAATGGTGAAACAATCATAGAATATTCGATATACGATGCAATAAAAGCCGGATTTGGTAAAGTAATCTTTGTGATCAAAGAAGAATTTGCTGATAACTTTAAAGGTATTTTTGAGCCTAAACTACAGGGGAAAATCAAAACAGACTATGTTTTTCAGACATTTGACCTTAAGCCTTTTGGAATAGAAATTGAAATTGAAAGGACAAAGCCCTGGGGAACTGCACATGCTGTACTTGCTGCCCGAGATGCTGTAAAAGAGCCATTTTGCGTGATTAATGCAGATGATTTCTACGGTCGTGAGTCTTACCAGAAAATGGCCGACTATCTGAATAACGAAGTGAATGATGAGGAATTTTCAATGATCGGATTTCAAATTGATAAAACACTTTCTGAACATGGTTCTGTATCAAGAGGAGTATGTGAAGTAGATGCAGACGGCAATTTAACCGAAATCCACGAGCGTACAAAAGTTTATTTTAAAGCGGATGAAAACGGAAATAAACCTATTTTATTTGAAGAAAATGGACGGGAGTTCCCTTTAAAATCTGACACCCGTGTATCCATGAATTTTTGGGGATTTACCACTAAGGTATTTGACCTAACTGCAAAATTATTTAGAGAATTTGCTTTAGCCAATATTGAAAATCCAAAGGCTGAATTTTTTATTCCATTGGTAGCTGAAAGTCTGATCAAGAATAAACAGGCGTCATTTAAAGTTATCCCTACCCAAAACCAGTGGTTCGGTGTTACTTATGTTGAAGATAAACCAATTGTACAGGAAAGTATTGATAAACTGGTTGCTTCAGGAGAATATCCAGCTAAACTGTGGTAGTATTTTTTGGATCATAGAAAGTATTGAATTACTGACGAAAAATCTGCTTTTTTATCGAAAATTTTAAAAAACTCCTTGCGATAAATAGTGTAGAACTATTAAACAAAAAACCCCATTCTCCTAAAAGAATGGGGTTTTTACATAGTAGATTTTAGAATTACTTCTTATCGTCTTCTTCTTTTACTTCTTCAAAGTCAACATCGGTGACGGTATCATCATTAGAAGCTTGTTGACCTGTATCAGCAGCTCCTGCATCCTGTCCTGCTTCCTGAGAAGCTTTATACATATCCTCTGAAGCTACATTCCAAGCTGCCTGAAGTTCAGCCTGGGCTGTATCAATTGAAGCGAAATCTTTGGCTGCATGAGCATCTTTCAATTTCTTTAAACCTTCTTCTATTGGAGCTTTTTTATCATCCGATAATTTATCACCATATTCTTTCAATTGCTTTTCAGTAGAAAAGATCAGCGCGTCAGCTGCATTCAGTTTATCCACTTCTTCGCGAGCTATTTTATCAGATTCAGCATTTGCTTCTGCTTCATCTTTCATTTTCTTGATCTCTTCATCCGTTAAACCTGAAGAAGCTTCAATTCGAATCTTTTGTTCTTTATTGGTTGCTTTATCTTTTGCTCCTACATGTAAGATACCGTTTGCATCAATATCAAAAGTTACTTCAATCTGTGGAATACCACGAGGTGAAGGTGGAATACCATCCAAGTGGAAACGGCCAATTGTTCTATTCTGATTTGCCATTGGGCGTTCTCCCTGCAAAATATGAATCTCTACAGATGGCTGATTATCAGATGCCGTTGAGAACACTTCCGACTTTTTAGACGGAATAGTTGTATTTGCCTCGATCAATTTAGTCATTACACCACCCATTGTTTCAATTCCCAATGAAAGCGGAGTAACGTCCAATAATAACACATCTTTGACCTCTCCAGTTAACACACCACCCTGAATAGCTGCACCAATGGCAACCACTTCATCAGGATTAACACCTTTAGAAGGTTCTTTACCAAAGAATGCTTTAACGGCATCCTGAATTGCAGGGATACGTGTAGAACCACCTACTAAGATGATTTCATCAATATCAGAGGTGCTTAAACCGGCATTCTTTAATGCTTTTTTACAAGGGTCAATCGTTCTTTTGATTAAACTTTCGGCCAACTGCTCAAATTTAGCACGAGTCAGCGATTTAACAAGGTGCTTAGGCATTCCGTCACCTGCTGATATATAAGGAAGGTTAATTTCGGTTTGCGCTGTACTTGACAACTCGATCTTAGCTTTTTCAGCAGCTTCTTTCAAACGTTGAAGTGCCATTGGATCTTTACGAAGATCAATACCCTCATCACTCTTAAACTCATCAGCCATCCAGTCAATGATCACTGCATCAAAGTCATCACCCCCAAGATGAGTATCCCCATCAGTAGATTTAACTTCAAAAACACCATCACCCAATTCAAGAACAGAAACATCATGCGTACCACCACCACAGTCGAACACCACAATTTTCATATCCTTATGAGCCTTATCTAATCCGTATGCAAGTGCTGCAGCAGTGGGCTCATTGATAATACGGGAAACTTTCAATCCTGCAATCTCGCCAGCTTCTTTCGTTGCCTGACGTTGAGCATCATTAAAATATGCAGGAACAGTAATCACTGCTTCTGTCACTTCATGACCTAAGAAATCTTCTGCTGTTTTTTTCATTTTCTGCAAAATCATTGCAGAGATCTCCTGAGGAGTATATAAAC
>CAIJME010000358.1 GCA_903821625.1 uncultured Sphingobacteriales bacterium
AACCATTGATAAAGGTATTTAAATTTGGAGGATTTGCAGTTTCAGATGCCGAATCAGTTAAAAATCTGGCAAAAATTGTAAATACAACTAGTGGTGATCATATTTTAATCATTGTTTCGGCAATGGGTAAAACAACTGATGCACTTGAAAAACTCTGCAAGTCATATGTTGAAGCAAATGACGATGCACAAGAAATTCTCAAAACAATCAAACTATTCCATGAAAACATCATGATTGAACTTTTTGAAACTAAAGTTCATCCTGTTTTTGATGAGATTGCCAATACCTTTGTTGAAATAGAATGGATGCTAGAAGATGAACCACATCCAGATTATGATTTTAACTATGACCAGATAGTTTCGATAGGTGAATTTCTTTCAAGTAAAATTGTAGCTGCTTATTTAAATGCAAAAAAGATAGATACTAAATGGATGGACGCAAGAGATTTCATCCACACCGACAATACCTATAGAGAAGGAATTATAGATATGGATAAAACCAGATCTTGCATGCCTGTATTAAAGAATATGCTTGAAAAGCAAACAGTTATTACACAAGGTTTTATTGGAGGAACTTCCGAAAACTTTAGCACCACGTTAGGCCGTGAAGGTTCTGATTACTCTGCTGCCATATTTGCTTCCTGTCTAAATGCAGAATCTCTAACCGTTTGGAAGGATGTTCCCGGTATTATGAATGCCGATCCAAGATTGTTTAAAGACGCAAAAAAATATGAGGAGCTCCCCTATTCTGAGGCATTGGAGATGGCTTATTATGGGGCAACAGTTATTCATCCCAAAACAATAAAACCATTACAGAATGCTGGGATTCCACTGTTTGTTAGACCATTCTTGTTTCCAGAAGAAAAGGGTACCCGAATTGACTCTTCTGCCAAACTGAATACAGACTTATCTGCAATAATTGTCAAGCAGAATCAGATGTTATTATCGATCTCTTTAAAGGATTTTTCATTCATTGATGAACAGATTCTTATTTTTTTGTTGCAAAGCATTTCAGGAGCTCAAATTAAACTAAATATGATGCAGCGTTCTGCACTTAGTCTGTCTGTGTGCTTTAATCAGGATGAAGCTAAATTCAACAAGCTATATGATAACTTAAAGGATAAGTTTAAATGTAAGTATAATGAAGGATTAGATCTTATAACAATACGGCATTTCAAAAGAGATAATTTGGAAACTATACTAGCAGGACGGACTGTAATGATGGAACAATTCAGTAGGAATACTGCACAAATAATTTTGCAATAGCGTTGTGAACAAGAGTATATTAGATGGCGAAGTCCAGAAGTTTATAAACTATAACTTACAGGTTGATATACCCACTCTAAGCCTTAAAAAGAGCCCATTCCCTTTAGTAAGTTCAAAAGAACTAGCTGAACAAATAGACAGTAAAAAAAGATGTGAATTAAAACTACCCCGCTGGTTCAATGCAAAAGATATCTATTATCCGCCTAAACTTGCCATTGAACAAGCATCATCAGAAATTACAGCAAAATATAAAGCAGAATTAATTCAAGGTGATGAACTAATCGACCTAACTGGAGGAATGGGTGTCGATACCTTATTTTTTGCTAGTGAAGCAAAGTCTGTTACTCACTGTGAAATTAATCAAGAGCTTTCTAAAATCGCTGAATATAACTCAAAAATATTGGGCGTTAACATCCATTTTTTTCATATAAATGGATTAGAATATCTAATTAACTCAAATAAGATATTTAGTACCATTTACATTGATCCTTCAAGAAGAATTAGCGCAAAGAAGGTTTTTATGCTGAAAGATTGTGAACCCGACATCATCAGTAATTTGCAACTATTAAGGGATCATTCATCACGCATACTAATTAAAACGGCTCCACTACTTGATATTCAATCAGCAATAAAGGAATTAAAACAGGTAAGCAGAATCCATGTTGTCAGCATCAAAAATGAGTGCAAGGAATTGCTAATCATTATAGATAAAGAACAGGAAACTGATGATCCACTGATTACTTGTGCCTTATTAGGTGATGATGAAAAAAAATATTGCTTCAAATTATCTGAAGAGAAAGAATTCCAAATTCATCAGTACTCAGATCCTTTAGAATATATCTATGAACCTGATGCAGCACTACTCAAGGCGGGATGTTTTAAGCTGATCACCCGTGATTTTAATATTAAAAAAATTCATCAGCATACTCATTTATATACCTCTACTGAGTTACTAGATTCATTTCCAGGGAGAACGTTCATTTTGAAAAAAGCAGGTGACTATGGTACGTTTATAAAAGAAAATCAAGTAAAGAAAGCTAATATTATTTGCAGAAACTTTGGTTTAAGTCCAGAAGAGATTAAGAAAAAATTAAAGATCAATGATGGTGGTAACGAGTACTTGTTATTTTGTACCGGACCCAAAAATGAACGATTGGTCTTGAACTGTGAACGAATAGCTAAATAATTGAATTCATGGAGATTAACTGCTATGCTCGCTATATGGTTTATGAAAAAAGGTCATAAATATTAGCAAAAAAAACAGCCTTGAGCAGCAAGCTGATTAAAATAGTTATCCTAAACTCATTCGGTATTTTAAGAATAGAATGAGAATAACCTCAATTTTATATCATAAAAAAGGAGTTCTATATGAACTCCTTTTTTATTTTGCTATAAATTATTTATTGGGTTGTGGAGTCATGCGCAAATAAGGTTTAATCTCGGTAAATCCTTTTGGAAACTTAGCCGGAATATCAGCCGTTTTAATAGCAGGAATTACAACCACATCCTCTCCTTCTTTCCAGTCGGCAGGAGTTGCAACACTATAATTTGCTGTCAACTGAAGTGAGTCAATCACTCTTAATATTTCAACAAAATTTCTACCTGTCGAAGCAGGATAGGTAATCATTAATTTGATTTTTTTATCAGGGCCAATTACGAACAAAGAACGAACTGTGAATGTTTCTGATGCATTAGGATGCATCATGCCATATAATTCGGCAACTTCTCTATTTTCATCCGCTATGATTGGGAAATTAACTTCTACATGCTGGGTTTCATTGATATCATTGATCCATCCCTTGTGAGATTCAACTGAATCAACACTCAAGGCAATTACTTTTACATTACGCTTATCAAATTCACTTTTTAATGAAGCTGTTTTTCCTAATTCAGTAGTACATACAGGAGTATAATCTGCCGGGTGAGAAAAAAGTACTGCCCAACTATCTCCTAAATAATCGTGAAAACTGATATCACCCTGAGATGTCTTTGCAGTAAAATTCGGTGCAAGATCGCCTAGTTTCAAATTCATAATAGTATA
>CAIJME010000359.1 GCA_903821625.1 uncultured Sphingobacteriales bacterium
CTGGTTGGCAATCACTTATCAGTTATTAACTAGCGATTTTAGAAATAATACCCAGGTCAAATGATAATTTAGCTTAAGTGCTAATTTCACGATTACAAACTAAGGTCATTACATTCAAATCCATAAAACAGATTACAAAAACATAAATATGCCTTTTATTATCTCTATTTTTCGGAAAGATAAAACACAAAATTGATCATTATGAATCGACTTCTCGCCCTGCTGCTTGTATTTATATTACTGGAAAGTGCCCTTTTTGCTCAAAAACCTATACAAAAGCGTATTAAATCACTCAATGAGGCTGAATTGCCCCAAGGTACCAGAACTATAGCCATAGTGGATGTGCTTCTGATTGACGGAAATGGTGGCCAAGCCATTTCAAATGGTTCAGTACTAGTTAAAGGGAATAAAATTATTGCAGCCGGGTCATCAAAAAGTATTCAGATACCTCAGGGTTCTGAAATTATTCAGGGTAAGGGGATGTCGCTTTTACCAGGCCTTATTGATTCACATTTCCACATTGACGGAGCTGAAGACCTTCCCTCAACCTTTCTGCAAAATGGAATTACTTCAATTCGTGATCCAGGATTATGGATCGAAGTATATGATCAAGTACGAAAATCAGGCAAACACATTCCAAGACTCTTTTTAAGTGGACCGCATCTTGATGGATCACCTCCTGCATACCCCAATGATGCCTATGTGGTTCGCGATGAAGCAGAAGCAATCAGACAAGTGAACGAAGTTGCTGACCAGGGTTCTACTGTAATCAAAATATATTTCAGAACCCCACCGGGACTGATCAAAGCAATCACTGATGCCGCACATAAGCGTGGGATTCCGGTTACCGGGCATCTCGAAATTACTGAAGCAAAACACGCCATTGAAGCCGGATTAGATGGGATTGAACACATTACCTCAATCGGATTGTCTCTCACTCCAAAACGTGAAGCCGAAAAATATCGTCAAAGCATGCTGGCCGATAATAATTATCGGAAACAAGGACGTTATGAAGCCTGGGCTGCACTTAATTTAAACTCTGCAGCAACCGATAGTCTCACCCGATTTCTAGTTAAAAAAGGCACATTTGTTAGTCCGACCCTGGCAATTTTTGAATATCAACCCGGAAAAGGAGCTATTGACAGTATAAAGCTAAAAGGATTCGATCAAATGATGAAACTTACATCAAAACTTCAAAAAGGTGGGGTGAATATTGTGGTTGGTTCACATGGCATGGTTCCATTTGCCGAAAAAGGCTGGGCTTATCAACGAGAGATGGAACTTTTCGTAGAAAGTGGAATGTCAAACTCAGCGGTTATACATGCCGCCACAATGGTAAATGCACGCTTTTTCAGGATTGAAAAGGAATTAGGCAGCATCGAGAAAGGGAAGCTCGCAGATATGATACTGGTTAGAGGTAATCCACTGGAGGATATTAAAGTGATGAGGAATATAGAGAAAGTGATGATCAACGGGGTATTTGTCAGGTAAATTTATTCGTTTGTGCGGTAAAGACCATTCAAAAACCGTTTTATAAAGCATAGAAAAGCCCGAATCCAGATTAATATGAAATCAGGTCAGTTGAAAAGAATATTGCTGTTTGTATTAGTCATCCAGTCTGTAAGCGTGTACGCCCAGAATGATTCATTGAAAAATCTGACTTTTAATGCTTACGCTGAATTATATTATAGCTATGATTTTGCAAAACCTGTAAATCATGAAAAACCAGATTTTATATACAATCATAAAAGGCATAATGAGATCAATGCGAACCTAATTTTATTAAAAACAAACTACTCGGACACAAATCTGAGGGCAAATTTGGGTTTAATGACAGGAAACTATTCAAGATATAACCTCAGTGCAGAGCCATCCTGGGCACGATATCTGTTTGAAGCAAATATGGGTATCAAACTGGCAAAAGAGCAAAATCTTTGGCTGGATGCAGGAATCCTGCCTTCCCATATCGGATTTGAAAGTGCGATAAGCGCCGATTGCTGGAACCTAACACGAAGTATTCTGGCTGAAAATTCTCCCTATTACGAGACAGGAATTAAACTAGGCTATTCAACTAAAAATGGGAACCTTACGATGGCGTTTTTAGTTTTAAATGGATGGCAAAGGATTAAAAAACTAAATTTAATCCAAAAACCTTCGTTTGGAATTCAGGTTAATTATAAACCTTCCGAAAAGTTATCATTGAACTACAGCAACTTCACCGGTACAGACATACAAAACAATTTTAATGCCTTAAGAACCTTTCATAATCTATACATGCAATTTACGATGAGTAAAAAACTGGGTATGATTGTGGGTTTTGATATAGGTACCGACAAGTACAATAGCATTGACTATGGATCCTGGTATTCACCTGTATTGATTATGAGATATTCGGTCAGCGACCAAATCAAAGTGGCAATTAGGGGAGAGTATTACAATGATAAAAACCGGATAATCATCCCAACAAATAACCTCAATGGCCTAAGAGTATCGGGTATTTCAAGCAATTTCGACTATCAAATAAGTAAAAAACTTCAATTCAGAATTGAAGGCAAGGCCTACATTGCAGCTGAAAGGGAGTTTAGTAATAATTCGAATAAAAACTATTCACTCACCACAAATTTGACTCTTAAATTTTAATGTAGTTTTAGCTTGAGCTCCATTTTATATCGGTTTAATCTGCATCCTGAGGTTTAGTCTAGTTGCTAAAAGTTCGAAAATGTAACAAATACAAGCATTTATCCGTCTTAAAGGAAATAAAACTCATGAGAATAAAAGCCCTTTTATATGCTTTTCTAATATCATTGTTGGTAACGATATCTGTATCAGCACAAGAAAAGAAGGTTGCTCCTACATCCTTAGAATTATACAAAGAAATTGAACGAGCCGACAGCATCCTATTTCAGGCCTTCAACAGGCAGGACATGGCTACATTTAAGGCCATGTTTACAAAGGATTTGGAATGGTTCCAGGATAATGGCGGGCTCATATCCTATAAAACCGTTTTTGAAAATTTCGGAAATACCTTTAAGAACGAGAATAAACTCAGCAGGGTATTGGTAAAAGAAAGCCTGGAGGTACACCCTTTAAAAGGTTATGGAGCTATAGAGATCGGATCGCATCAGTTTCGACATTTTGAGAATGGAAAAGAAGAAGTCGGAACCTTTAAATTTCTAATGATTTGGAATAAAAAAGATGGTCAATGGAAGATCTCTAGAGTGGTGAGTTATGACCATTAATAGAAATTATGAGACCATAATTAATTGAGAAATATCGATTTTTCATCTATATATTTACCTTAAATTCAAATTTGCCTGCTAATACTAATCATCAGCCAAGATAAAATGAAAAGTCTAAACCAATTTAAACTGGTATTTCTCATTAGTCTGACATTGGTTTTTGCAAAATACTTATGTAAGTATTTGAATTTACCAGGCCAGAGCCTTTTTACATTTATAAATTTGCCATTTATGGCGATTTATATTGTACTGGCGCTAAAGGAAATTTATAATTCAAACAGGGTAAATTTGATAGAAAAGATCATGTGGACAATAAGTTTTATAGGATTGGGCTGGATTCCTGGCCTTATCTATTTACTTTTTGCAAGGAAAAGGATTTTGAGAAAATACAAGATACTTTTCAATGATACAGAATCCTTCGCATGAATAAATTTTTATGTATACCTTAATTCTTCCGTATATATTAAGATTTAATCTGAGATCTGATTCTGATATCGTCTAATCAATTAATAGTGCTAAACCTTAAATTATTTAACCTAAAATAACTCATTATGTTTTTAATTATTATTGGAATATTTGCCCTTATCGCTAGCTTTTTTATGGCCTCTCAGGATGGACCAGCAGCACGGTTTAGTGTTATTACACGCGTTGTTGCTATTATATTAGTACTAATCGGTGCATCATTTTCTATGTTCAAAGTGGTTGATTCTGGCGAGGTTGGCGTTAAGGCACTTTTTGGAAAAGTTAACAATGATGTTTTATACAGTGGTTTAAATATTGTAAACCCAATGATGGAGGTCACAACCTTTGATGTAAAAACTCAAAATTATACCATGTCTGGAGTACATGATGAAGGATCTAAAGCTGGTGACGATGCCATTAGGGTTCTTTCGGCAGATGGTTTGGAAGTGATTATTGACCTTTCTGTACTTTTTAAGGTTAAGCCTTCTGCTGCACCTGAAATTCTTCGTACCATCGGCACAGACTATCTAGATAAGATTGTTCGGCCCATAGCACGTACTGCCATAAGAGATAATGCAGTTTCGTATGATGCTGTGGCGCTTTATTCGAGCAAGCGGGATGAGTTTCAAAATAAAATATTCAATACAATCAATAAGAGTTTCATAAAACGCGGACTTGATTTGGAACAATTACTGGTCAGAAATATTACCTTACCTCCATCCGTTAAAACCACCATAGAATCAAAGATCAACGCTGAGCAAGACGCCCAGAAAATGACTTTTGTACTCCAAAAAGAAAGACAGGAAGCCGAACGAAAAAGAGTTGAAGCTCAAGGTATAGCAGATTATCAAAGAATTTTGTCTACAGGATTAAGTGATAAACAGCTTCAATACGAAACGATCAAGGCCCAAAAGGAGATTGCACTTTCGCCAAACACGAAAGTAATCATTATGGGAAACAGCAAGAATGCACCAATCATTTTGGGCGGCAATTAAGTTGAATGAGATATTAATCAAGCAATTGAAAAAAGATTGAAAAAGAGTATGAAAATAAAGTTCAGCTCATTAACGCTAGTGTTATTAGTATCTCTACCTGTCCTTGTTAATGCTCAAACAATCATAAAACTACGGTCAGCAACAGATAATCGTGAGTTTGTGCTAAGCAAAGAAAAAGGCAAATTTGTTGCCCTTCATTTCCTGCTTAAAACAGAATGCCCCTATTGTATACGCCATACTCAGGAATATTTCAGTAAAGCAAAAACACTGAAAAATGTAGTGCAAGTATTTATTAAACCCGATACTGAACTTGAAATCAGAGCATGGGCGGGAAAATTAGCAGCTGAGGATCTGAAAAATTTTCCAATTTATCGCGATCCTGATGCGCAATTAGCCAATCAACTGGGAATACCTGATGGTTATAAATTTCATAATCAGATTGTACATTATCCTGCTACCATTTTATTTGACACGAAGGGTAAAGAAGTATATCGTTATGTTGGGAAAAACAACTCAGATCGTTTATCTTTCGATCAGCTTGCTTTAAAAATTCAGGAATTAAGTAAAAATTAAATGGATATTTGCTTCCAGTATTTTTTGATCTTAAGACATTAAAAAATACCTAATAAAGCATATAATCTATTCAGTATAGAAACTTCAGACCCACTTTTTACCTTATTAAATGACCCGGATAGCGCCCAATGCTTGTCGGAACAATTTGCCTTACTCGATGGTGAGAAACCTCATCCTCTATGCAAGATTGCAGCAGAACAAGTACAAGGTTATCTGATCAATCAAAAAGACTGGATTCATAATTTTGGTTTAAACTCATCACAAAAAGGAACTGTAATTGGTAAGATGTTTGGAGTTCTAGTAGTTAAAACTCCTCGAAATGAAATAGGTTATCTAGCTGCTTTTTCAGGAAAACTTGGAGGTGCTAATCACCATGCTAAATTTGTTCCTCCGGTTTTCGACAGCCTAACAGAAAACAA
>CAIJME010000360.1 GCA_903821625.1 uncultured Sphingobacteriales bacterium
CGGTTCAAATATGTGGTGAAATAGTATGACTAACAGTATTGAAATTCAATATAAATCTTATTAATATCCTTATAATTAGATAAGTCTGTCTTTAATCATTAATTGTCAATTTCTAACTTCGTTAATTATGAAAAACCGTAGATATGCCTTATTATTGTGTAAAAAATATACGATTTTGTAATTGTGGGTTGTTATGAAAAAAAGAATAACTGAGCTAACGGGAGTCAAAGAAATTGCCAGAAGAGCAAATGTTTCTATTGCTACTGTAGATAGGGTTCTTCATAACAGAAAAGGTGTTTCTAAACAAACCAAGGAAAAAATTACTCAAATCATCGATGAGCTAAATTACAAACCAAATTTATTGGCCCAAAGACTCGCTTCCCGTAAAACTCTACGTTTGGTTACTCTAATTCCTGAAAGTTCAAAAGAAACTAGCTTTTGGGACGCTCCCTTAAAAGGTATTGAACAGGCTGATGAAGAAATAAAGCAGTTCGGAATCATTGTAAATAAATACTTCTACGATCAGAACCTAAAAAGTTCTTTTGTTGAACAGACAAAAATTATACTTGACACCAAACCTGATGGTATTTTACTTGCGCCCTCATTCATAGAAGAATCAGTTACTTTCACAAATCAATGTAAAGAACTGAACATCCCGTATGTATTAATTGACTCTGATTTACCCAATAATAAAAGTTTGAGCTATATAGGTCCTAATTTATATCATAGTGGTTATTTGGGTGCTCACCTGGTCAGTTATCTGATTAAAGAAAGTGATGAAATATTGATTGTGAATATCTCCAGAGAAATTGATAATCAACATCATTTGTTAAAAAAAGAGGAAGGCTTTAGGGCATATTATCAGGAAAATAATAAAACTGGGAATATAATAAAGCTGGATATTAAAGACACCGATATAAAATCAATTGAAAGAGATCTTTCCAAAGCTTTTAATGATCATAGTTCTATTAAGGTTGTATTTGTTACCAATTCAAGAGTTTCAAAGGTGGCTCAATTTATTGAGAATAATCAGAAGGACGTTATTCTGATTGGGTATGATTTCCTTAAAGAAAATATTGACTATATGGATAGGGGTATTATTGATTTTCTTGTTTGTCAAAAACCTAAACAGCAGGGATACAGAGGATTAATATCACTTTACCAGCATTTGGCATTTGGATCTACAGTTGAAAAAATATATTTCATGCCAATAGACATTCTTACGAAAGAAAATTCAGCCTTTTACAGAAATTGATTTTTTATTCTATTTCTGGCTATTTTTAATAATACTTCATTCTTTTTATCAATTATTTTAATTTTATTTAATACTCTTTTATATGGTGACATTAGTTAAATGATCACTATATTCGGGTACGTAAACGTATTGATAATTTAATTTTATTAACATATGAAACAAGAATATAATCGTCGCAAATTTATTCACTCTGCTGCTATTGCAGGAATAGGAATTGGGCTATCTGGTTCTTTTAGCTCTTTTGGAAAAAGTATAAACCAACAACAGAAACGTGTTGGAATTATAGGCCTTGATACATCTCATAGTATTGCTTTTGCTAAAGCTTTAAATAATTCATCTGTAGAAAATAAATATTCAGGATATAAAATTGTCGCAGCATATCCTTATGGAAGTAAAGATATTAAGTCAAGTGCAGATAGAATTCCTGGTTATATAGAGGACGTTAAAAAACTAGGTGTTGAAATTGTTGATTCAATTAAAGACTTATTAAAAAAGGTTGACGTGGTTCTATTGGAAACAAATGATGGTCGCTTGCATCTTGAGCAAGCTATTGAAGTTTTTAAATCAGGAAAACGGGTGTTCATTGATAAGCCGATTGCTGCTTCATTAGCGGATGCTATGGCTATATTTAAAGCAGCTGATCAATACAAAGTTCCTGTATTTTCTGCTTCTTCTTTAAGGTTTACAACGGGGGCACAAGAAATAGCTAATGGAAAATTAGGGAAAGTACTTGGCGCAGAGACGTATAGTCCATGTCATTTTGAAAGTACTCATCCTGATTTGTTCTGGTACGGTATACACGGAGTTGAAACTTTATTTACAGTAATGGGAACAGGTTGTAAATCTGTTGTTCGTGTAAATGCTGATATTGCAGATGTTGTTGTAGGCACCTGGGAGGATAATCGTATTGGTTCTTTCAGAGGAATCCATAAAGGTAAACAGGAATATGGAGGTACAGTTTATGGGGAAAAAGGTGTGTCCACTATCGGAAACTATGGCGGATACGATCCATTACTGGTAAAGATCATTGAATTCTTCGAAACAGGTATCCCTCCTGTAAGTGCTCAGGAAACATTAGAAATGTGTGCTTTTATGGAAGCGGCTGATGAGAGTAAGAATAATGGTGGTGCCAGGGTAAGTTTAGAATCTATGTTTAAAAGGGCAATAGCAAAAAATAAGTCATAATATCATTATTGAAATTGATACTTTAATTTTTCTTCTTCTGAGCGTTCATTAAAGTTTCAATTTCCCAAAACACTAAATAATGAAAATTAATTATACCAAGTCTTTGATCCGCATTCTAATCACTTATGTGTTGGCCTTGCAATCTTTTTCTAGCATTGCGGAACCCATACAAAACACGCTTAAAATAGCCACATTTGATGTAGATGCAACTCCTCCAATTGGAAGCAGTTTAACCTACGACCCCATGGTTAATAACTGGGATCTTGGTCTTCGTGCTAAGGGAATTGTAATTTTGGGTTCCGGTCAACCAATTGTGATGTGTTCAGTTGATTGGATTGGTATCAGTAATGATAGTCAGGATGAATTTAAACGTATCATGGCTGAAGCAGCAGGTACTATTCCCTCTAGAGTAGTAGTTCATGCTATTCACCAGCATGATGCGCCTGCATCCGACCTAGGTGCAGAAAAATTATTATTGAAAGCAGGCTTAAATCCAATTGCATTTGAAGGTACCTATACAAGAGATCTTATAAAACGTTTGGGTCTAGCCATTAGTAAATCAATCAGTACAGCTGTGCCACTTACTCATATAGGAAGAGCTGAAGCACCGGTTTATCAAGTTGCATCGAACCGACGTATTTTGGGTCCTGATGGCAAGGCAAAAGCCTCTCGTACATCAGCAACTCGTGATGCTGCTTTAAGGGCAGAACCCGAAGGTTTAATTGACCCCATGGTATCTGTGATTAGTTTCTGGAATAGCAATAAGCCTGTCGCTGTTTTAAGTTATTATGCATCGCATCCGCAAAGTTATTACAGAACCGGAATTGCAAATCCTGATTTTCCTGGAATTGCTCGTTTTATGCGTCAGCTGGCAGTTCCAGATGCTCTTCATATTCATTTTAACGGAGCCGGAGGCAATCTTACAGCAGGAAAGTATAACGATGGTGCTAAAGAAAATAGATTAATTCTTGCCGAACGACTTGCTGATGGCATGAAACGTGCATGGGATTTAACTAAACAAGAGCCTGTAAATGCTAATTCAATACAGTGGAATATAGAATCTGTTTCATTGAAGCCAGCTCAGGGTATAGAATCTCTTGAAGCCAAAATGAAAACGGAAACTCCTGTCTTTGTGGCAAATAATCTTTCTAAATTAGTTTGGTTAAGACGTTTAGAAGGGGGTAAAAAAATTGATCTTTCTTGTTTAACTATAGGCAATGTTAGAATCTTACATCTTCCTGGCGAACCATTTGTTGAATATCAGTTAGCAGCAAAAGCTGAACGGCCTGATCTTTTTGTAGCTGTAGCAGGTTACGGAGATTATGGTGTTGGATACATTGGCAATGCAGCAGCTTATGCACAAGGTGGATATGAAACAGGACAAGCTTCAGGGGTGACTGCTGAGGCTGAAGGAATATTGATGAAAGCAATCCGCAAACTTTTACATTAATTTTATTCTGTTTTTTTAATAATATAGAATCTTAAAAATCATTTTTTTATTGCCTTTTAAAAAGACTTCTTATGGAATTTAAGGACTTTAACAGAAGATATTTTATTGCAGCGGTTACCACTACCACTGTTGCTACTGCTTTTTCAAGTGTTTTTCCTGTAATTGGAAATACAAAAAGTACTTCAGGGAAATTAGCATTATTGGGTGGAACCCCAATTCGTGCAAAGGCTTGGCCTAAATGGCCTGCGATATTGGCAGATGATAAAATGATGGAATCGATTATTAAAACCACTAAAAGTGGTATTTGGAGCCGTATTCAATCGCCAACAGGTACAGTTGCCACTTTTGAAAAAGAATACGCACGTTTAACAGGAACTCAGTTTTGCGTAGGTACTGGTTCTGGTACACAGGCACTTAGTACATGTGTTGAAGCTTTAGGTTTAGGTCCTGGTGATGAAGTTATTACCTCTCCGTATAGCGATTTTGGAACTGTATCTGCGATTTTAACCAGTAGAGCATTGCCAGTTCTTGCTGATCTTGATCGTGAATCCTTTCAGATGGATCCAGATGAAGTTGAAAAAAGGATCAATAAAAATACCAGAGCGATCATACCTGTTCATATTATGGGTATGCCCTGTAATATGGAAAAGATCATGGCTCTAGCAAAAAAACATAATCTTAAGGTTATTGAAGATGCATGTCAGGTTAATTTTGCAAGGTATCAGGGAAAACAAGTTGGGGCTATTGGTGATCTTGGATGTTTTAGTTTCCAGGCAAGTAAACAAATTTCATGCGGTGAAGGGGGTGCTATTATTGGTAATGATGCAGAATTGATGGACAGGTGTTTCACCGTACAAAATCACGGCACTAACCGAAAGGGAAGCAATGTAACCATAGGCCCTAAATACAGGATGAATGAGTTTGAAGGTGCCATTTTAATGGGTCAGTTGTCATCAGCAAAAGAACGCTTTGAACGACGTAATTCAAATGCTGCATATTTAAGTTCAAAATTGAAAGGCTTTAAAGGATTGGTTCCTCAAAAGCAATACGAGGGCACTGAAAGTTCAGGATATTATAAATATGCAATGAGCTATCACAAGGAGCATTTTAACAATGTGGAACGGAGTAAATTTTTGAAAGCTCTTGCTGCCGAAGGAATTAATTTAAGCCCCTATATTGCCCGTGGATTTCATGTTGAACCATGGATAGATGAGATACTAAGTCTTAAAGAATACAAGACTATGTATTCGCCTGCACGATTAAAGCGCTATCGTGAAGAAATGAATTTTCCTAATTGTGATCTTATTTGTAACGAAGAAATGGTTGTTCTCGAAGGATCTGGTTCTTTATTGGGAAGCAC
>CAIJME010000361.1 GCA_903821625.1 uncultured Sphingobacteriales bacterium
CAATCTGCGACAAAGGCAGGGCAGAATACAAGTAATCTTTTATCCCCTTTTTTTGCCAACTCTTCAATTACAAAACTTGTATAAGGCTGAACCCATGGATCTTTTCCAAGACGTGATTGAAAACAAACCGAATATTTTTCCTTTGGCAATTCCAGTTTTTCAGCGATTAGTCGTGCGGTATCATGACACTGGGCAGAGTAACAAAATTTATTATTTTCGGTCAGTACAGAGCAGCAATTTTCAACCTTCTGACAGTGCACTTTAGAATGGTCTGATTTCCGAAGCTGTCTTTGGGGTAAGCCGTGGAAACTAAATAAAATATGATCATACGTTTCAGGCTGATGCTTTCTGCCATTATCAGAAAAAGCCTCGATCATTCGTTCATCATCATGAAATGAATTAATGAATGAAATATTTGGAATGGTTTGCCACTTTCTGACTAGTTTCATTACTTTATCCATCACCGAGCCTGTACTAGCAGAAGCATAATGAGGAAACATGGGTATAACCTTTATACTGGTAACCTGTGCATCTTTTAACAATTTTAAAGCACTCTCAATAGAAGGGTTTTGATAACGCATGGCCAGCTCAACATGGTAATCTTCACCTAAACGTTGCTGCAAAAGATCTTTTTGAATAATACTGTAGTGCATCAATGGAGAACCAGTAGTATCAGACCATATTGCCTTATATAATTTAGCAGATTTTGGTCCGCGGAAAGGGACAATGATTCCCTTTACCAGTATGGCCCGTAAAACAAGGGGTACGTCTATTACCCTCCCATCCATTAAAAATTCGCCGAGATAGGTTCTGACATCACTCGTTGAAGGACTGTTAGGAGTACCTAAATTTACCAACAAAACACCTTGCTTACCCATATATATATTAAAGAATGTCAAAGATAGTCTAACGGATCATTAGTTGGAAATGCTTCATTCCATTTGACTTTAAAACAACAATTTTTTTACGAATTTTTTAGTTCCCACAACCTCCACCAAGGTGTTCCGGGTGAATCATGATGCTCAAAGTGGTAACCAAAAAAATAACAGGTTAGAAAAGCAAGAATATGATTTTTTCTTTGTGAGCCTGATTGATGTTTATTGGTATGATCCCCATGATGAGGAAGCCAGGTGCCAAAATAAAATAGTTGGATTGTACTCAAAAGTGAAGGAAGTACCCAGAACAAAAATAAATTCAGCTCAGGTACCCAGATTTTTAATAAATTAAAAATTAGTGCCATTAACACAACCTGCCACCAGGTAAGATATTGTTTAATAAAATTAAGATACCAGATAAAAAAATTTCCTTCGGAGTAATCCGGATCCTTGTCTGTATGAACATATTGATGATGCTCATGATGTTTGGTGTAAAGACTGCTAAAAGGAAAGCAGGCGTACAAGGCAGTACAAATTTGACCGATTACCTTATTAAGTTTTGGATTGGAGGATACCGTACCATGCATTGCATCATGCGCCGTAATAAAGAGTCCGGTATATAAATGCATTTGAACAAGAATCAAAACATATAGGAATGGATTTTTGAAATTAACCTCCCAATTCATCAGCAAGAAAATGCTTAAAATCCAGAGGCAGATAATAGTAAAAGCAATAATAACACCTGTTTTTGACTGAGCACCTAACATTGACTGATCGAATTTCAATATTCTTGCAGAGCAGATTTTACTCTTTCCATTAACCACATTGGAGTAGATGTAGCTCCACAAATTCCGACTTTATCTCCAGGAATAAACATTCCTGGATCTAATTCTTGTTCACTACTGACAAAATAGGTGTTCGAATTAAATTGCTTGCAAACCTCAAAAAGAACCTTCCCATTTGACGATTTTTTACCAGAAACAAATACGATTTTATCGTAACCGATGACAAATTTTCTTAAATCTTCATACCTATTTGAAACCTGCCTACAGATAGTGTCATTTGCTTTGATATCGTATCCACGTTTAATCAGTTCATCTTTTATCTCGTAGAACTTATCCGTACTTTTCGTGGTTTGACTATACAAAGTGAATTTTTGTGGAAGATCAACATTGTCAAGCTCGGCAATATCCTGGAATACAAGCGCTTCATTATTAGTCTGGCCTTGCAAGCCGATTACCTCAGCATGCCCATGTTTACCAAAAATTAGTATTTTTTCCTTAGTATCGTAGGTGTTTTTTATCCTGTTCTGCAACTTTAAAACTACCGGGCAAGAGGCATCGATCAGGGTTATGTTATTATCAAGTGCGAGACGATAGGTTTCAGGTGCTTCGCCATGGGCACGAATCAAAACTTTTTCGTTTCTTATGTTCAGAAGATCTTCATGCGAAATGATCTTAAGTCCCTTTAATTTCAAACGGCTTACCTCTTCATCATTATGAACAATGTCTCCAAGACAATAGAGATACCCATCTTCATCCAGGATCTCTTCGGCCATATCAATCGCATATACCACTCCAAAACAAAAGCCTGAATCAGTATCGATTGTTATGTCAAGATTATATTTCATTAGTTAAGCTTAATTCTATTTGTAGGCTAGCAAGTTTTCCAATTACAAAAATACTAAATAGTTTATCAGAAAGACCAAAAATTCAATGCCAGAAAAAATCCTGCTTGAGCAAAAAGCAAAACAATTGCAGCCTTATTTTGTTTTTGAAAGTCAAGCCCTCTAAAAATCCAAAATAACAAAAAAGAAAATAGGTACCATCCCAAGTAGTTTTGCAATGGAATTTGCCCTCCAGCCCAGGACCAGTAATCGAATCTTATTGCGATGGGCTCAATTAAAAAATCAAGGCTTAAAAGTATCAAAGCTCCTAATAAGGAAAAAAAGAAACTGCTCTTTATTTTAAATTGTTCAAGAAAAACACCCGTACAATAAACTAAAATTAACCAGTTGACACCGATCAGTAGAGGAGTTGAGAATAGCCTAAAACCTAAGGCTTCTCCATAGGTGTATGAACCAAACACAAGCCCTGTATTGACTCCGATTACCTCTATGAAAAAGCCTGCCAGATAAACAATAATTGCAAAGGCCCTGAAATTAAAAGAAAAATCACCGGTACTAATGGCCAGTAAACTAAGCATCAGCAGTAAATGATAAGGAACTAGTGCAATGAATAGCTGTTCCAAGTCTGAATTTAAAAAACCATACAAGCCCACCAGGTGAAACATCACGATGAAAATAGTGCAAATGATAGTTTTGTTGAGTCTCATTGTCTTATTGCCCGTCCTTTCCAAACAATAGTTTTAGTAAAGTGTTTTTTTACAGCGATCACAGAGATGAATACCATACAAAGTAATTGCAATGGATGAAGAAGTACATTTTGCCATACACTTTGTCTGGCAGAAAGTGATATCATTATTCTGCTTAAAACAATCAAAGATAGTGCAAAGAGAGCTAAATCAGGGCTCAGAAAAAAGGCGATTGCAACCGGCCCCATCACAACAAGCAGCAAATAAAGAAAAAGTCCAAGCACATTATTATTAAACCCGGCCAGAAAGTTCTTACTAAAACCATTAACGGCTTCACTAAAGCTTTTATACATCCTACAATTTATGAAGCCGTTAGCCAGTAAGGCTTCGCCATTAAATCCAACGCTTTTGATCAGTTTCATGATCTCCACGTCTTCAACAACCTGATGTTTTACCTGCTCATGCCATTGATTCTCCTTATAATGTGCCCCATCAAACATCATAAATTGTCCGCTTGCAGCAGAAAATGCGGGATTTTTTGAAAGCCTGACCAATCTGAGGGGCAATAAATTTAACAATACAAAATGCATGAGTGGCACAACTAGCCGTTCACCCCAGTTAAACATGATTTGATCTGTAAAAAGACTTAACAAGCTTAATCGATTCAGTTTCATGCGATGTATAGAATTATTGATCAGCCCATCAGAAATAGTTTCATCGGCATCCAGAAAAATCAAATACTTTCCTTTGGCAGAATTGGCTAACTGAAAGCAGGCAAAATTTTTCCCAAGCCAATCTTTAGGAAGAGGAGCGCCTGGCAAAACTTTGAAACGTTCCTGCTGATTACAAAAATCCTGACAAATTTGAAAAGTACGATCAGTAGAATTATCATCAAGTATAATAACCTCATAATTCTGATAATTTTGCAAGCTGATGGAATGAAGCAAATGCTGTATATCAGCTTCCTCATTACGTGCAGGTATCAGTATGGAGACGAAATCGTCATACTGCCTAAACGAATTCGTGAGCTTTGGATTAGATAAAAAATTAAACAAAGTAACCGTAAACCGCAAAACTAAAAAAAAGAAAATCAGGTAAATTAGTATCATTCTTAAACGGCAGCCGCGGTTTGATTTTGCCGCGATAATTCATAATGTTTATTAAAGGCGCTTTTAATTAATTGCAAACTTGTAAACTCAGCTCCCTCCCACTCCTGCAAAAAACAGTTTATGGTAGGTTTACGATTTTCAAAATAATCAGTAAAACTAGCTGCAAATATATACTGGAAAGTTTTTGAAGAAACATTGATCAAATTCATCAAGCCCTTTTCAAATTGTATTTGCTCTACATGACCTGAGTATAGCTTCCCTTGCGGAAAGATGAGAACTAGATTTTTAGGGTCATCCAGTAAATGACCTGCGTATTCGAGTGTTTCAATTATACTTCTTGAATTCTTTTTTACTGAGAAACCGCCCAGGTACTTCATGAACCAAACCTTCTGATAGTTTTCCTGGGAAATCATCACATGAAATTTTTTCCTAAAATAAAGACGGTTTATTTGAAAAAGAACAAATCCATCCCACCAGGAAAAGTGATTGGCTATTAACAAAATCGACTTGCTTTGATCAATACTGATTTTATTGAATTTCAGTTCTTGAAAATCAGCTTTAATAATTCTGTTTATATACCAGGAAAAGAATTTAAAAACTATCCAGTTTTTTCGCGGTTCAAGCATAGGTTAAAGTAATCATTTTTTACCATTTTGAAAATTCCCGGCACATTTGAAAAAAGCATGTTCTATTTTATCAAACCTTCTACAATTTTTGCTGACAACAAGGCAAGAGGTATCCCACCACCGGGGTGCACACTTCCACCTACAAAATACAAATTCTCTATTTTTGATGAAAAATTTGCGTGCCTTAAAAAAGCTGAGAACTGACTGTTAGAGCTGCTGCCATAAAGCGATCCCTGATAGGAAAATGTCTTCGAATCGATACTTCTTGGATCCAGAATTGCTTCGCAAACGATCAGCTTACTTACCTCTAAACCAAGGATTCTGGATAATTTTTCAATGATATTTTTGCGGGCCTCAATAATTAATGTATCCCAATTTTGGCCTGTATCAGCGGGCACATTGATCATGGTAAACCAGTTTTCGGATCCTGCAGGTGCATCATCTACTTTATTTTTAGAACTTATATTCACATAGATAGTAGGATCATTATAAATTATTTGTTCGTCCCATATCTTTTTAAATTCTTCTCTGTAATTTTCTGTAAAAAAAATGTTATGCATTTCAAGCTCGGGAAATGACCTGTTAATGCCCCAGTAAAAAATCAGTGCAGAACTGCTGCGTTCTTGTTGTTTAATACGATCGGGAATTTCGAATCCTTTTAACAATTTTTGGTAGGTATACCAGATATCCATATTGGAGATCACCAGGTCTGCAGGATAGCTTAGGCCATTGACCTTTACACCAGAAACCTGATTTTTATTTAATTCTATCTCCTCAACATAACTATTGAAATTGAATTTTACACCCAAATCAATCGCAAGTTTTACCAGTGAACTAGCTATTGAATACATTCCCCCGACGGGGAAATAAGCTCCGAAATGCTGTTCAAAATGAGGTATTACATTTAATGTTGCCGGAGCTTTATAAGGATTAGACCCGTTATAAGTTGCATACCGATTAAAAAAACGGATTGTTTTATAATCTTTAAAATTGGCCTCAATTGCCTGATTCATGGATCGAAATGCATCAATTTCATAAAATCGAAAGAGTGACTTGAATGTCCTCCAATTAAAATAACTACTGAACTTATGTAATGATCTTTGAAGGAAGACAGGGTTTGTAATTTCGTAGATATCTCTACTTTTTTCAAGGAATTTGATCACAGATTCAGCGCTATCCTTTGTTTTTTCAGCTATTTCTTCAGAGAATTTACTGCGGTCTGCAAATGCACTGATTCGTGTGCCATCCTCATAGAAATAATTGCAGACAATTTCGAGCTTTTCATATTGGAAATAATCCGCTGAATCTTTGCCCGCGAGGGCAAAAAGTTCATCCACGTATTGTGGCATTGTAAACAAACTAGGTCCTGTATCAAATCGGAAATCGCCCAAATTGAGCTCTGAAAGCTTCCCTCCTGCAATAGGACCCGCTTCAAAGACCTCTACCTGGTATCCTTGAATGGCCAGACGAATTGCAGAAGCGATACCGGCAATACCCGCACCAATTACAATGGCTTTAGACATAACACGAAATTACAGTATTTCACTTTCCTACAAACAGGAACGAAGAAAAATGACGGGATTATTTCAATGCAATTTTTGCAAACTACTATTTGAGGGTATTAAGAACACTGAATATTTTTTGCCGGGCTGTTGAGCTACTCCCCTTATAATTATTGATAATGAATGAAAATACTAATGGAGTCCCATTTGAGCTTATCTGATACCCGGTATACGCAATTACATCGTTAATACTTCCGCTTTTCATTTTCATATCGTTATAAATCGGCAAACTTTCATAAAAGCCAGCAAACCAGCTTTCTTTTTTAACTGACTGAAGTACCTGCGCCATTGCCATTGTGGTGATCCTATTAGAAGGCGATAGTCCGCTACCATCATAAATATTCATTGCATCAGAATCAAGTCTTTCCTTTTTAGCCCAGAAATCTTTCAGCACTTTAACTCCATTTGTAGTTGTAATTTCTTTATTCTCTTTCCAGGCAATAGTTTTAATCAAATGTTCTCCAAAAAGGTTGATACTTTTTTGATTGAACCAATAAATAATTTTATCAAGACTTGGCGAAGTATGGATATCAATAATTTTTGAAGGAGCTTGAAAAAGCTGATTATTCAATGACAGTTCTCTGGCTGTTACAGCATCCTTGCCAACCGAAATGCCCGACTGTTTTAACCTGTTCAATAATTGATAGGCCAGATGGTATGCAGGATCAGGAACAGAGGCAGCAATTGCTTTTTTGAGATCAATACCATAAGTGCCTCTCAAATATATCACAGTAGAATAAGGCGCAGAATAAGCATAAACATTATCACCTGAACCTGGAGCACCAGTCAATACTTCATTCACAATTTTAAGGTAGTTCATTTGTGGTTCTGTACGTACCAGTTCTGCAGGCTCACCTACTCGATTTGCGGGTTTAAAAATAAGGTCAAACTGGTTCTCCCTCCAGGTTAAAGAAGATGGCCCAGCACCGTAATAATTACCCATATCCTGCCAGGTCCAACCTCCGGGCATTGTTTGGGTACCAAATAAACGATCGTCAGCGATAATCGAACCAGTAATATTTTTTATACCAGAGCGGGCAATTGCCTCTGCCCATCTTTTAAGTATAAGTTCAGGCCTGGTTTGATCATACCTATCGCTACCCAAACTTGGATCGCCAGCTCCGGTAACAACCAAATCACCGTTTAATGTACCATTTGATGAAATTGTTCCATTGTACCCCAGGCTGGTCTCCCAAACAAAATCTTTACCCAACAAATGGTAAGCAGTTGCTGCTGTTATTGTTTTTAAGGTTGAGGCGCTGGCAAGACCCACATTCTCATTTTTAGCATAAACTATAGCTCCAGTTTCAGCATTCAATATGCTAATTGAACTTATCCCAAACTTCATTTGAGAATCATTTTCAAAACGAGAATAGGCCATTTCGATTTTCTGCTTTAAGGATTGTGCAGAAAGTGATGAAACGAAGAATAGAAGTAAAACAGAAAAAATATTTTTCATATATTAAAACCTTTAAATCAAACGAATTACGTTAATCAAGGACCTAAAATTACACTAAATAGTTTTGGGTAAGGAAAGAAATTTACCAATTACACTAGCGGTCCTGATTAGATTAGGAGCCGTAAAATTCATAGCCGTTTGGAGGTCAGTTGGCTGATTACCAATGGGCATAACAATGTCAAAATACCTGTTCAGGTCTGCATTTTCATTGAGTGGCACACTGCCGGCAATTCCAATGACCTTGATACCGTATTCTTTTGCAAGTTTAGCAACAGCAAAAGGGCCCTTTCCCTGTAAGGTTTGCTCATCAAGACAACCTTCGCCGGTGATCAACAGGTCTGCATTTTTCAATCTTTTTTCAAAGGCAGTAAGCTCCAAAAAATGTTCCGCTCCATTCACTAATCTAGCATTCAGAAAAGTGAATAATGCAGCCGCTATGCCACCTGCAGCACCTCCATGAAGAATTTCATTCATATTGATTCCAGTGGACTGCAAAGCAAGATCCTTCAGGTTTGTTAAAGCCATATCCAAAATTTGTATATCTGATGGACTAGCGCCTTTCTGAGGACCAAAGATCGCAGCTGATCCCTGTTCACCTAATAATAAATTATCAACATCACATAAAACTGTAATCTGGCAATTTAAAATACGAGAGTCGAAACTCGAGCTATCAATTTGACGAAATCGGGATATATTGATGGGCAAAGCGGGTAACTCAGCACCTTCAGCATCGCGAAATTTGATGCCAAGAGCACTTAAAATTCCAATCCCTCCATCAACAGTTGCAGAACCACCAAGTCCAATGATGATACTTGATACGTGCCTGTCGAGTGCAAATCGAATCAATTCGCCAGTCCCGAAAGATGAAGCCTTTAATGGCGACTTTTCATCAGATCCTAACAAGCGAATACCCGAGGCATCCGCCATTTCAATAACAGCCGTTTTACCCTGATCAATAATACCTAAGGGAGCTTTGATTATTCTACCCAAGGGATCGTGAACATCGTAATCATGCCAAACACCCCCGAATTTTTCTACAATTAAATGGCCTGTGCCATCACCTCCATCGGCAATAGGAAAGCACTCAGAAGTGCAGGTTGCACCACTCTGTTTTAAACCTTCCTGAATTGCTTCTGCAATCTCATTTGCCGAGAGGCTATGTTTAAAGGCATTAGGAGCAATCAGAATGTGCATAATAAAGATTGAACTGTGTTTTAATCTTCAACCTCAATGACCATTTCGATTTCTATAGCCCAATTAGCAGGAAGTGCTGACATACCCACTGCAGAGCGGGCATGTTTACCTTTTTCTCCAAATACTTGAACCATTAGATCAGAAAATGCATTCATCACCTTTGGCTGATCTTTGAATTCGGGAGTAGATTGCACCATACCCAAAACCTTGACAATTCGCTTTACTTTATTCAGGTCGCCAAGTTCTGCCTTTAAGCTCGAAAGCAATGAAATTGCGGTTAATCGCGCAGCTTCCTGGCCCTGTTCAAGAGTCAGATCGTCTCCAACTCGTCCGGTAACTCTGGTACCATCCGGTTTATCAGGGCCATGCCCGGCTGTAAAAATTAGATTACTAACTCGAACAATCTTTACGTAGCTAGCTAATGGCGCACTTGGCTTTGCTAAAATGATGTTGAGGTCCTTCAGGCGCTTATCGAAATCAATAACTTCAGCTTTGGAGCCCACTTTTACCTGAGCTTTGGATACATAATTGCAGCCAAGTAAAGCAATAGCGATTATGGATATTACAAAATACTTCTTCATAATTTGAATTCTGGCAAAATTTAAATTAAATCAATTTCTGTAAAAAATTAATGCTGATTTACTAAATCTGTGAGAAAAGTAAATCAGCATTAAGAATAGAAATGTTTGTATTTAGGAAATTATTAATCTTCTACTTCTACGATCATTTCAATTTCGATGGCAATATTACCTGGAAGTGCTGACATACCTACAGCTGAACGAGCATGCTTTCCTTTTTGGCCGAAAATATCTACCATCATATCAGAAAATGCATTCATCACTTTAGGTTGATCTTTAAATTCAGGCGTACTCTGTACCATTCCAAGAACTTTAACAATTCTTTTCACTTTACCTAAATCACCAATTTCCTTTTTAAGGCTTGACAATAAGGCAACTCCGGTTAAGCGTGCTGCTTCCTGACCTTGCTCTAAGGTAAGATCATCACCCACTCTACCAGTTAAGGGTCCACCTTCTGCTCGGTCTGGTCCGTGACCTGAGGTATAAACCAAATTACCTACACGTACTGTTTTTACAAAGTTTGCAGTTGGCACAGAAGGTTCTACCAATTGAATATTTAATTCCTTTAAACGAGCATCAATATCTACGGCAGGCGCTGCTGCAGTTTCATTTTTTGCTGATTCATCTTGCTTAGGATTACAACTTAATAATGCTACTGAAAGGAGGAATAATACGGAGTACTTTTTCATAATAATTTAATTTTGGATTTTATTTATTTACAATATTAATAGGTTTTTGATTCAGGAATGAAGATAAATTATTTTCTGCAATTCCCATCAATCTACCTCTGGCTTCTTTCGTTGCCCAGGCAATATGAGGAGTGATCATACAATTTTTTGCTTTAAAAAGAGGATTGTCGGCTGCAGGAGGTTCGACCGAAAGAACATCAATTCCGGCACCCGCAATTACTCCTTCATTCAGGGCATCGGCCAGATCCTGATCTACCATGAGTGGCCCTCTGGAGGTATTCAAAAAGAAGGCTGACTTCTTCATTAACTTCAAAGTATCTTTATTGATCATACCCTGGGTATCAGGAAATAAAGGGCAGTGAATACTGACTACATCTGAATCGCTAAGAAGCTTATTCAATTCTACCCAACTGAAGTTTTTACGATGCGATTGATCAGACTGGCTGCGGGAATATGCGATTACATTCATTCCAAACGCTGAGGCAACATCAGCAACTTTTTGTCCGATCATCCCAAAACCGATTATACCTATGGTCTTTCCTTCCAGTTCAACCATAGGATAGTTCCAATAACAAAAATCGGGCGAAGCTGCCCAGTCGCCCTTAAAAACTGAATCACTATGACTCTGAACATGCTGGCATAACTCAAGTAACAGTGCAAATGTCATTTGCACGACTGATGCAGTACCATATCCAGGGATATTAGCAACTGCAATACCTCTTTTTTTGCTATATTCAACATCTACCACATTGTAGCCAGTTGCCAAAACTCCAATATATTTTAGATCAGGAAGCTGTTCGAGAATATGTTCTCTAAGCGGTGTCTTATTCGTGAATATGATTTCTGCACCCCTACATCGCTCCACAATCTGGCTCTCGGGAGTTCTGTCATGCACCTGCAGATCACCAAACTGCTTTAATCCATCCCAGGAGAGATCTCCTGGATTTAAGGTATACCCGTCTAATACAACTAACTTCATGCTTATTTTAATTCTAATATTTTTACTTTCAGCTTTTCCCTTTCAGCTTTAGGCTTTTCCCTTTCAGCTTTGGACTTTCGGCTTTCCCCTTTTAGCTTTCGGCTTTAAGCTTTAAGCGCTTCCTAAACCCTTGCCCATGCCAGATTCAGCACACGCTTTGCATTTGCAATGACGATATCTGCATCTTCATCTCCAAAAGGCTTGATCTCAAAACTGACCACCGGAGGAGTCTGCGTGTTCAG
>CAIJME010000362.1 GCA_903821625.1 uncultured Sphingobacteriales bacterium
CTTAGTATACAAACCCAAAGCAAGGAAATAATCAAACCCTAATTGCAGACAAAAAAAGCCGGCAGAATTAATCTGCCGGCTTTAAAATCAAAGAGTTTGAAATTATGAAATTGTCTTGAAAACGTCTTCTTCAATAAAAGGCTGATTCCTGACACGCTTACCGGTAGCCTTAAAAATGGCATTCGCCACTGCCCCACCAGTTGGTGGCAGTGCAGGTTCACCTAATCCGGTAGGATCGATTCCATTATCCACAAAATGCGTCTCAATTTCAGGAATTTCCTTCATCCTAATCAGGCGATACGTATTGTAGTTGTTCTGATCAGCAGCACCATCTCTGAAACTTAACTTGCTGTACATGGCATGACCTAGTCCGTCAACTATTCCACCCATTACCTGATGACTAGCTCCATTAAGACTAACTACCTGTCCGCAATCAGAAACTGCATAGATCTTTTTTACAACAGGTAAGCCTGCTCTCATCACTACATCAGCAACCTGAGCTACATAAGATGCATGTGAAAAATAGACAGAAAACCCTTGTGAAACATCTTTTTTCTTACCCCAGCCAGACTTTTCTGCGACCATTTTAATGACACCTTCCATCCTGTTGATATCATAGCGGATATCACCAACTGGTGATTTCTTTGCCTTTGCAAGAAGATCCAATCTGAATTGTACTGGGTCCTTACCCGCCGCTTGAGCAACCTCATCAATAAAGGCCTGCTCTGCAAAAGCAAGGAAATTAGTTATTGGAGCGCGCCATGCTCCGGTTGTGATCGGCGATTTATGCTCTACTGAGTCAATTAACAGGTTTTCAACCGAACCCGATGGGAAATTATGTTCCCTGGTCGGGTTACCTGAATTGATCCCTACTCCTCTTAATTTATATCCTGTTAGGTTCCCTGATGCATCCAATGCTGCTTCAAAACGATAACGTACCGCAGGGCGATAAGTACCAGCTGTCATGTCGTCTTCCTTGGTCCAGATCAATTTTACCGGCGCTTTAATAATGCTTGACAATTCAGCCGCTTCAAGAGCAAAATCGTTATACAGTCTTCTTCCAAAGCCACCACCTAAGCGGGTGATCTGCACGGTGATCTTATCTTCAGGAATATTCAATAGTTTAGAAACTTCGGCTCTTGCTCTGCCTGGAGTTTGTGTTGGACCAACAAGTTCAACACCATCTGGACGAACATGCGCGAAGAAATTCATAGGTTCCATCGGACTATGAGAAATAAACGGACACTGATACTCTCCTTTAATTACTTTGGCCGCATTTTTAAAGGCAGCATCTACATCCCCATCCTTACGTCTGACGGTTGCCTGACCATTATCCATTAAATTCAGGAATAATTTATCGTGATCTTCAGTACTCTCTAGCGCGAATTCTTTTTCATATTCGATCTTAAGCATTTTTCTTGCTTTGAGCACCTGCCAGGTTGATTTACCTACAACAGCGACATTGTTTTTAAAAGAAACCACATCAATGATACCCGGCATTGATTTAGCGATAGACCCATCAAATGATTTAAGCTTCATTCCGAATTGCTCCGGACGCTGAATCATCGCAAAGACCATCCCTTCACGGTAAAAATCTAAGCCAAATAAAGGCTTACCTGTTACTATTTTAAGATTTTCTACATTCCTTACTGATTTGCCGATCAATTTAAAGTCTTTCCGGTCTTTCAACTTAACTGTTGCAGGAACAGGAATCTTTGAAGCTGCTTCAGCAAGCTCTCCAAAACTCAATTTCTTTCCAGTACGACTATGGTTTACAAAACTATTTGCCGCAGTACATTCAGACGCAGGAACAGCCCATTTCTTTGCTGCAGCCTCAATTAACATAAATTTAGCTGTAGCACCTGCATTTCTTAATAACTTCCAAGAATGCGGTACTGCACCACTACCCCCAGTAAGCTGGCGGTCAAACTTATTGTCGAGATTGGCTTGCAATACCTTTACCATTTTCCAATCGGCTTCTAGCTCTTCAGCTACCACCATCGGAAATGATGTGATAATATTTTGTCCTAATTCAGGATTTGGCGACATAATGGTGATGGCACCATCAGTTGCAATAGATAAATAACTGTTAAAGTTGATATCGCCAGCAATTACGCTGCTAAATATCACAGGTGCACTGGCTTCAGCGCTAAACCAATTGAATCCGAGTACCAGGCCACCCCCGGTTATTGCGCTCATTTTTAAAAAATCACGCCTGCTATTTGTTGTTGTACTTTTCATAGGAATCAAATTTTAGTACTCGCCAATTTAACTGCTTCACGTATGCGATGATAAGCACCACAACGACAAATATTGCCATTCATGGTTACTTCGATCTCATCCATACTAGGCTTTGGATTTTGCTTAAGCAATGCCGCTGCAGTCATAATTTGACCTGCCTGACAATAACCGCACTGAGCCACATCGATTTCATCCCATGCTTTTTGAAGTGGATGATCTCCTTTTTCGGATAAGCCTTCGATAGTAATTACCTGCGAAGTACCTACTGCCGATACTGGATAAACACAAGAACGTGTTGCTGAACCGTTCACATGAACTGTACAAGCTCCGCATTGTGCTATTCCGCAACCATACTTGGTTCCTAATAATCCCAAATGATCCCGCAAAACCCATAATAAAGGGGTATCTGCTTCAACATCAGCCTGGAGAGTCTTTCCGTTAACCTGAAGTTTATAAATGGCCATAACTTATTATTTTGATTTAAATCGAAATTAAAAAAAAAGAAG
>CAIJME010000363.1 GCA_903821625.1 uncultured Sphingobacteriales bacterium
CATTTCTGATATTAAACAAAAGTTGAGAACTAACTCTTCAATGGGAGAGCTTGTTGCCTCATTAATTTATAAGAAAGATGAGAACCATACTTATTCAAATGCAAATTTACGAGACAAAAGCAAAGTAGAATTATATATAAATTTGATAAAACAAGCTAAAAGTAGAGAAGATATTGAGGCAATATTTTATTCGGCGGGAATAAATAATAGCAAGTTACATATTGATAATATTTATTTTCAAAATCAAAAACTCACAGAGATATATCAATCTGTTCCTGAATTAAAGTTATTAACTGTTGAAGAAAAAAAGAAAATATTCACTGAATTATTTAAAGAGCTCTTTTTTACAAAAAATATTAATAAGCAATCACAATTAATGGGTAATATAGAGTCTACAAATATTCCTAAAGTTCAAAATATGGGCTGCTATAACTCTTTTAATTTAGATTGGGATAGTTGTGAAAGCACATATAATTATGAAATGATGGGTATCTGGATTGCAGTTTTAGCAGGTTCAACGCTTAGCGGTGAACTGGCACTTGCACCTTTAGTTGCGGGAGGGTTTGGAGCAAGTTTTATCGCTTTTCTGATACGTGAGTCATGTCGCAACACTTCTGTGGCTTCTTTTTCCGTATGTATGAGCTAATTTTATAGAGATGAAAGTAATATTTTGGATTATTGGAATTTTAATTTTGGTTCTTTTGGGAGGCGGCTTAGTCGGTGTCACTATTCCTCAGAGAAAGATATGCTTAATGATTTTAGTGCTTATATCAGCCGCTCTATTATTTTTTAGAGCAATTAAAAGTAAAGACACGATTACGATTTTCATATCTTCTGTAATATCTTTAATAATGGTGGTTTGCGTATATTTCTATTTTAGGCAATCTCTTTATTTTTGACACTCTTAAATGAAAACTTTATTTTTTAGCTAATGACATTTTTTTCGGTAATTACATTCGCTTTATTGCTCTTTCAGGCCGATCCGTTATTGCAAACCATTAAAGCGGATTCTACTTATAGAATATATCTCGACTCGCAAATCAAGATTAAAAATGGAATGAGAACGAAGTATTTTATATTGCCAACTAATTTTGTTCAGTTAGCACAATCAAAATTGAAAAGTGGAGATATAGAATTGTAGAACAAAGTTCTTCAAGAGGAAGGGATGTTGAATTCAGAAGAATTCGTCAAACTATATTTTTTACAATGGAAAAGCATGTTAAAAATTATTTCAAAATATTCAACACAAATTGAAAAATTACCCCCTGAGCAAAAAGTTAAGTTGTTAATTGAATTAAATTCCTATTAATTTTTAGTCATTTTTAATTTCAAGATATTAGTAAGATATGTAATTCTGCTCTAGAATAAATTCTCTTGAAAAGATAGAACTTTTATCAAAGCGTCCGTCTGCGACTGAACGAAGGTCCCTAGAGTAAAGCCTAATAAGGTGATCCAGTGATATGTTTTCCCTTCAAAAAACAAGAGTAATGAGTGCGGTCTGTTATGACCATTGCAATGCTTATTAGCGGGTTGTGTATATCTTAGTAAGTCTGAAATTCAAAGCTTCCACAGGCTTCTAATAGTAAAACTGGTCCCCACAAAGCTATAAAGCATGCACTACAACTAAACAACCCCTTGACGAAAGTCCAAACCAACCCATTTTCGGCTTAATACACATCTGCGAATGGGTTTGTGTTTGGAATTATAGTTAAATCACTCGATAGCTTCGGATATTACTTGCAAAAATTGGCCTTAGCAGATCTATTTAATGCTACCCTTTGCACCTATTAAGGCAGTTTATCTATGATTTTGTTGATAGTTCGTGGTATTTTATTTTTGATTACTTTTTATTACCAAATCGCAATAAAAAAGACCTTTATAGTATTACAAATAATGTTTTACCTTTGGAAGGATTAATTCAAGAACCTTATGAATAAAAACTGGTGGAAAATCCTGGCCACAGTTCTTGTGCTGTACTCAATTATTGCGGGGTTTTTATTTCATGTGCCTGCAAAGCCAATCTTAAACGAAACTATACGGAATATCCATTTTCACGTTCCAATGTGGTTCTCCATGATTGTGATGCTGACCGTTTCTTTTATTTATAGCATCCGGTTTCTGAACTCATCCAATGAAAATGACGACTTGAGGGCAGTTGAATTTGCCAATGTTGGGATAGTATTTGGAGTGCTAGGACTAGTTACTGGAGCAGTTTGGGCTAAATTCACTTGGGGAGAGGCCTGGAGCAATGACCCAAAACAAAATAGCGCCGCAATAGCGTTGCTGGTTTATCTGGCTTACCTGGTTCTTAGAAATGCACTTGAAGAAGAACAAAAAAGAGGAAGGATCTCAGCCGTTTATAATATTTTTGCTTTTCCGATCATGGTAGTTTTATTATTTATACTACCCCGCATGACCGATTCACTTCATCCCGGAAACGGAGGTAATCCAGGCTTTAATACCAAAGATATGGCTCCTGAATTACGCCCGGTATTTTACCCTGCAGTTCTGGGATGGATATTAATGAGTACGTGGATTGCAACAATCAGGTATCGTATCCGAAAAATTGAGAATAAGCAGTATGAGAATAATTAATAATTAAAAAGAGATTAAAAATAATTTTGATAACCAATCCCAATAAAATATAAATCCAAGAATCATGAAAAGTTTTATGCTCACTATCTGTTTAATGTTATCCTTTTCTTTGATCACTTTAGCTCAGAATTCGAATGGCGTTGATATGGCCAGCGAACTAAGAGAGTCGGGTAAGATCTATGTTGTGGTCATGGTTATTGCGGCTATATTTATTGGATTAGCAATTTATCTGTTCTCAATAGATAATCGATTAAAAAAAATCGAGAAGCAAAAATAGCCTGAAATCAAGGTTTAAATTCTTTAATTGTGCTTTTTCCTGTGCCTGTTTAAATTGTACTTGATACACTAAGTAATTTTGATTTTTAGTATCAGTTTTTTTCTATCAACTTTGCAATACTAAACCAATTATTCAAATTAATTAATTTTATGGCTAAGTCTATAGACGCAGCGCACTCAGAAACTTCGTTTTTTGGTGACGTTTGTCAGTTTTTTGATCATGCAGCACAATTTACTTCCCATCCAGAAGGATTGCTAGACCAGATCAGATCATGTAATAGTGTTTATCGTTTTCGTTTCCCAATTCGTAGGGGAAATGGTTTCGAAGTAATCGACGCCTGGAGGGTTGAGCATTCTCATCATAAATCACCTACAAAAGGGGGTATTCGATACAGTGAAATGGTTAATGAAGATGAGGTAATGGCACTTGCAGCACTTATGACCTATAAATGTGCGATTGTAAATGTTCCATTTGGTGGGGCTAAGGGCGGTATAAAGATCAATCCAAAGGAATACACTGTGGCCGAACTTGAAACAATAACCCGCAGGTATACTGTCGAATTGATTAAAAAGAATTTCATTGGCCCCGGAATTGATGTTCCTGCACCAGATTATGGTTCCGGTGAGCGTGAAATGAGTTGGATTGCGGATACCTATCAAACCATGAATCCTGGACAGCTAGATGCGCTTGGATGTGTAACTGGAAAACCTCTTGCTTTGCACGGCATTGCAGGAAGAAAAGAAGCAACGGGAAGAGGTGTGGCTATTGCCATTCGTGAATGTGTTGACGTTGCCGAAGACATGAAGAAATTAGGACTGTCTGCAGGTATGTCAGGAAAGCGTGTCATTGTTCAAGGCCTAGGTAATGTAGGCTATCATACCATCAAATATCTTCTTGAATTTGGTGCTACCGTTGTGGGTATCTGTGAGTTTGAAGGCGCGATATATAATGCTTCAGGTTTAAATCTGGATGAAGTATTTGCCCATCGTAAATTAACAGGATCAATTCTTGAATTTGCTGGATCTCAAAAAGAGTTTAAAAATTCTGCCGAAGGATTAGAGCAAGATTGTGATATTCTGGTCCCTGCAGCTCTTGAAAATCAAATCACGATTGCAAATGTTGCACATATCAAGGCCAAAATAATTGCAGAAGCAGCCAACGGACCAACAACTCCTGATGCAGCAGAAGTTTTGATCAAAAAGGGATGTATCATCATTCCTGATATGTATTGTAATGCAGGTGGGGTAACAGTGTCTTATTTTGAATGGCTAAAAAATCTATCACATGTTGCTTTTGGAAGAATGGATAAGCGTTACGAAGAAAATGCAAATCTCAATCTGGTGAATATGGTAGAAAAAACTACTGGTGTTTCTCTAGATGCAGCCCAGAGAAGTATGATCATTAAAGGTGCTTCAGAGCTTGAATTAGTTAATTCAGGATTGGAAGATACCATGATCAGATCTTATCATGAAATTAGAGAGGTTCAGCTCAGTAACTCTAAAATTGATGGACTGAGAACTGCAGCTTTTGTTAGTTCTATCGATAAGGTGGCGGTATCTTATATGAATATGGGGATCTGGCCTTAATTAATTACGCTTTTTTGCTATTTTGGTCTAGAATTTCACTAGTTCGTTCTAATTAGTTTAGAATGATTCTAATATAGAAACAATCTTGTTATCTTTACTGCATGAGTTTACTATTTCGTACTTTTGTACTTGCATTTAATTCTATCATTTAAAGCAAAGCCATGAAAAAAAGTTCAATCGCTGGTATCATCATTATCGCATTAGCAATCGGTATCATAATCAGTACTTATGCAGATTCAAGTACTTATGGCTCATTTACGGATGCTAAAAAATCTGAATCTGAACTGCATGTGGTGGGTCAGCTTAATAAAGAGAAAGAACTTTTTTATAATCCTCAGCAAGATGCCAATTACTTTGCTTTTTATATGAAAGATAATCAGGGCCTGGAAAGTAAAGTGGTATTCAATGGTTCAAAACCGCAGGATTTTGAGCGGTCAGAACAGATAGTATTAACTGGTAAAATGATTGGGAATGAATTTCATGCTTCAAAAATTTTAATGAAGTGCCCTTCAAAATACACGAAAGACGAGGTAGAAGTTACTGAAGTATCTGCTTCTACAGCAAAAATTTAACGCTTAAATGGAAATACAATACATTGGAGAAAACCTTCTTCCAGGGAAGATAGGTCAATTCTTCATCATTTTATCTTTTTGCACAGCGCTGCTAGCAACCATCTCTTATTATTTTGCTACTACCACCAATCTTTCAAAAGATTCTCTTGTCAGAGCAGGTTCTGATGGATGGAAAAGAATTGCAAGAATTGCCTTCCTGATCAACATTGCCGCAGTACTTGGTATTGGCTCTTCTTTATATTTTATTATTTACAATCATTTATTCGAATATCACTACGCCTGGGCTCATTCCTCTAAAATACTCCCGGTTTATTATATTATTTCCTCGTTTTGGGAAGGTCAAGAAGGTAGTTTTTGGTTATGGATGTTCTGGCAGGCTGTTTTAGGTTTTGTAATTCTTAGAAAAGGTAAAAGCTGGGAAAACTCAGTAATGACCACTGTTATGCTTTCACAGGCCTTTATAGCTTCTATGCTTGTTGGAGTTGAGGTTTTTGGATTCAGGATAGGAAGCTCTCCTTTCATATTACTTAGAGATGCGGTTCCCGGACCAATCTTTCAGCGAGGCGATTATTTAAGCTTGATTACAGATGGAAATGGATTGAATCCATTACTTCAAAATTACTGGATGGTGATACACCCGCCAACCTTGTTTTTAGGCTTTGCATCCATGATTGTTCCATTTGCCTACGCTATTGGCGGACTATGGGAAAAAAGATATGCGGATTGGGTTAAACCCGCATTACCATGGACATTGTTTGCAGTTATGATCTTAGGAACGGGTATAATAATGGGTTCATTCTGGGCTTACGAGGCCTTGAATTTTGGGGGTTTCTGGGCTTGGGATCCAGTTGAAAATGCCTCAATTATTCCTTGGATGACTTTAATAGCAGCGGTACACGTTCTGATAGCCTATAAAAATTCAGGCCATTCCTATTTTACTGCTACTTTCTTGGTTCTAATTAGCTTTGTTCTGGTACTGTATGCATCTTTTTTAACCAGAAGCGGTATTCTTGGTGAAACATCCGTTCATGCGTTCACCGATCTTGGAATGTTCTGGCATCTTGTTTTGTATGTATTGACCTTTTTGTTCCTTTCTGTAATATTTCTGGTTATTCGTTGGAAAGAACTTCCGATTACTAAAAAGGATGAGGAAACATACTCTAGAGAGTTTTGGCTTTTTATTGGTGCTTTAGTTATTTCAATTGCTTGCCTTCAGATTTTGGCAACCACCTCAGTTCCGGTATTTAACGCCATTTTTGGAACGGAGATAGCTCCTCCTGCAAATGTAATTGCTCATTACAATAAATGGCAGGTTCCATTTGCGGTAGTTATCGCATTTATTTCAGCATTCTCACAATTCCTAAAATATAAGAAAACAGAACCCAAGAAATTTTTTGTAAGCATTTCTGTATCTCTACTATTCTCATTATTTATTACTGCTGGAGCGGTTTACATCATGAATATCTATACCAATGTGATGTATATTATTCTTACCTATGCTTCTGTGTTCTCAATTATTGCAAATGCCAGAATACTTGGAGATGCATTTAAAGGGAAATGGCGATTGGCAGGATCTGCTGTAGCTCATATTGGTTTTGCCATGTTATTGGTTGGGGCATTGGTTGCAGCCGCCACTAATAAAATAGTTTCAATTAATAATACAGGTATTGGCTTTGGTGATGAATTTGCAAAGAGTAATAATCCTCGTGAAAATATAATTCTTTACAAGGATGAGCCGGTTAAAATGGACAGGTACACAGTTACCTATCTTGGCGATTCTGTTGAAGGAGTAAATACGTATTACAGAATCAATTACAAGGTTATTGACGAAGAAACCGGGAATACAAAAGAGAACTTTACTTTATATCCCAATGCTCAGCAAAATACTAAGATGAGGCAGATTATCGCATCTCCGGATACAAAGCACTATTTATTCCATGATATTTATACGCATGTAAGCAGTGTGCCATTAAAGGAAGAAGATCATGAGGAACATGATGGTCATTCTGATGATGAAAGCTATGAAAAGCCACTTACTTATGAGATCAATGTTGGCGATACGGTCAGATTTAGAGAGGGATATATTCTTGTTAAAGGGATTAACCGCGATGCCCAGATTCAAAATATTCCTTTAGGTGAAAGGGATATTGCTATTGGCTTGCAGTTAGAAGTGAATGCCGATGGTAAAGTATATCCATCCGAACCGGTTTATCTGCTCAAAGACGGTTCAAAATTTGATTTCGGTAAAAAAGTTGATGAAAAAGGGTTGAAATTTCGTTTTACTAATGTCTTCCCTGACAAAAATAAGTTAGAGCTAATGGTTTACCAAAAGCCTAAGCCTGAAAAAACATGGGTGGTGTTAAAAGCAATTGAGTTCCCTTATATTAATTTATTCTGGGGCGGTACGATTATTATGGTTATTGGATTTTTATTATCCATTTTTAGAAGAAATAAGGAGATTAAGGAAGCCTGATGAATATAGTATTACTAGGTAGTGGCAATGTAGCTACCCAACTGGGCCGGGCATTTAAAATGGCAGGTCAGAATATTGTTCAGGTGTGGAGCAGAAATATTGATCATGCTCGTGAATTGGCAGATAACTTAGCCTCAGAGCCTATTTCTGATCTCTTTGATTTAGATACTAATGCTGATCTCTATATAATTGCTGTAAAAGATGAAGCCATAAAGCAGCTGGCTCATGAATTAAAGGTTGGCGACAAGCTCATCGTTCATACTTCCGGAACTACTGGTATTGATGCTTTGGAAGGTTCCTCCTCTAAAATTGGTGTTATTTATCCTTTGCAGACCTTTTCAAAGGTTAAATCAATTGATTTCAGGCAAATTCCAATTGCCATTGAAGGTAACACTCCTGAGGTAGCATCAATTATTCATGCTATTGCAGATCGGTTATCTGAAAAAGTTTTTGAATTAAGGTCTGAACAGAGGAAAGTCCTGCACGTTGCTGCAGTATTTGCATGTAACTTTACTAATCATCTTTTTTCATTATCTCAGGAATTACTGATTGGGCAAAATCTTGATTTTGATCTTTTGCTACCGTTAATCAATGAAACTGCCAGTAAAGTTCAGTTAAATGATCCGATCACGATGCAAACTGGCCCTGCAATACGTGGAGATCAGTCAACAATCGATATCCATCTTGATTTGCTGTCTGGAAAACCTGAGCTGAAAGAGCTCTATCAAAAATTAAGTCAAAGCATAGTCAATTTACAAGAGCGATCCTAAGGCTGAATTTAAAATGCTATTTTTACGACAATGAACATTTTTAAGTTAACAATCAATTTTGAGGAAACTGCAAAGTCATCTTTAGAGTTACCCATCGCTGAGGGAGAATCGGTTTTAGATGTCTGTCTTGATAATGGGATAGAATTACAACACAATTGTGGAGGAGTTTGCGGATGCAGTACTTGTCAAGTTTATGTTAATTCAGGTATGGATTTTCTTCAGGAAATATCAGATAAAGAAGAAGATTTTATTGACCGGGCAATAAACCCACGTATAAATTCACGTTTAGGTTGTCAGTGTGTAGTTATTGACGGTAATATTGAAGTAACACTTCCTGATCAGCATCAATTTTTAGGACATTAATAAAGTTTACAAATGGCAAACGACAAATTTGAATTACCAATTCACTGGAAAGACCACGAAGATATTGCTATGGGACTATATGAAAAGTTCGGCGATGATTTTGGTGAATCCCAGATCTATAGAATACGATTTACGGATCTTCTGGAGTGGATATTAAGTCTGCCTAATTTTGAAGGTACCCGCGAAGAAAGTAACGAAGGTCATTTGGAACAGATTCAATCTGCATGGGTTTACGAATGGCGCGATAATCAATAGGAAATCGGAAATCGGAAGTCAGAAGTCAGAAGTCGGAAGTCAGAAGTCGGAAATCCTCATACCTCAATCCTCATACTTCATACCTCAGTCCTCATACCTCAGACAACAGAAAATGGAACCAAGAACAAGGAACCAGTTGAAAGCCTAAAGGAGAAAGCTGAAAGCTAGAACTTGAAAAACAGAAACAAAAACCAGGAGCAAAGACAGCTTAGTGCTAATTCAGATTTTTGGTTTTTTCAGACCTCAGACTTCAGACCTCCTACCTCAGATAACAGATAACAGATAACAGACAACAGATAACAGTCCCCACACCTCATGTTTCTCGAAAAACTTAAACATATTAAAGCAATAATTCTGGATGTAGATGGAGTGCTTACCAATGGCATGTTGCTCCTTACTGAATCTGGAGAGCAGCTCAGACAATTTAATATTAAGGATGGCTATGCCTTGCAGCTAGCGGTAAAAAAGGGAATTAAGGTAGCGGCTCTTTCTGGTGCGCGTTCAAAAGGTGTTGAATATCGTTTAAAGGGATTGGGAATCCAGGATGTTTTTTTGGGACTTGACTCAAAGCTTGAAGTTTATTCTAATTACCTCATTCAAAATGACCTTAGTCCTGATCAGGTATTATTTATAGGCGACGATATTCCCGATCTACAGGTTATGAAACTTGTTGGTCTTGCCGCTTGTCCCCTAGATGCCGCAGAAGAAATAAAATCAATTTCACATTATATTTCTTCAAAAAATGGAGGAGAAGGATGTGTAAGAGATATAGTTGAGAAGGTTTTAAAGATCCAGAACTTATGGACCGATGTAGATCCTTCTGCTAATGATGCCCATTCAGGAAGAAAATAATAAAATACTTATTTTTTTGAATGAGGAGCAAAAAATGCTTATCAAGCCATTATAGAAGAACGTCAGATTAGAATGAGATTAATTAAACTTATATTTTATAAATTGAAAAGCGGCTTCTGGCCGCTTTTCTTATTTTTACTGAAATTTTAAAACGATGATTAAAAAATTCCCTCCTATAATACTGGCTTCTAAGTCGCCACGCAGACAGGAATTGCTAAAACTTATGGGAATTGATTTCACTGTTGTACTAAAGGATGTTGATGAAAGTTATCCTTCCAATTTATCACCTTCAGAGATAGCAGTTCATATTTCAGAAAAAAAAATCAGAGCATTTGATGAAGAGATAAAGGATGAGATCGTTATCACAGCCGATACAATCGTTTTACTTGAAGGAAGAATTTTGGGTAAACCTGAAAATACAGATCATGCTTTTGAAATTCTTTCAGATTTGTCGGGCAAGAGGCATGAAGTTATTACTGCAGTAAGCTTGCTTAAAGATCATCAGATTAAAAGCTTTTTCGAAGTATCGGAAGTATTCTTCAAACCCATTAATTCTGAGCAGATCCGATATTATATTTCAAATTATCATCCAATGGATAAGGCAGGTGCTTATGGCATTCAAGAATGGATTGGACTTATTGCTATTGATAAGATTATTGGCTCCTACACTAATATTATGGGACTACCAACTCATCGTTTATATCAAGAATTATGCAAGTTTGTTGATTGATCTTTTTCGAGATCAATCAATCATTTCAAATAATACTCCTTCTTTCAGGGAGTATGTTGAAAGTTTTAGACCCTTGAACGGATACAGATTAAGTACATAGCCCGTTAATAATGTTGCTACAACAATCATATCGACTCTTACCGCTGGAATTCCAACAGTCACAGCCCGTTCTTCATGATTGCTTCCAATGATGAATTTTGATATTTTTTCAAATTGATCAAGATCAATATTGAATTCCGGGTTTTTAAATCCACGTTTAAAGTCCGGGTCGAGCATATTTGCAAATGTTTCAAATGCACCTGCCGAACCTATCAGTTGTTTGGGTTTGTGAATACCCAATTGAGTATTCAGATCATTAAGTACTGAATTCAGATAGAAATGAAGTTCATTTATATTCGCTTCTGAAATTGGGTCTGATTGGTGAAACTGATCCATAAGCCTGGCAGCACCGATGTCGAAGCTTTTTTTCCAGAATATTTGATCTTGATCGCAAATGATAAATTCAACACTTCCACCGCCAATATCCATGATCAAACTGGTTTGGTCTTTCATGTTGATTGCCGCGCGAACTCCAGAAAAGATCAATTCTGCTTCTCTGTTTCCATCAATTATTTCAATCTTTATTCCGGTTTCTTTTACTATTTTTTCGGTAAAAGTTTTGCTATTTGAAGCAGATCGTAAAGCAGATGTTGCAAAAGCTTTAATCTGAAATACTCCATAATGATCAATGGAAGTCTTAAACTGTTTGATGGCAGAAATTCCACGATCAAACGCAGAAGCATTGATCATGCCATCTTTCATACCTCCTTCGCCAAGTTTCACTGCAATAGTTTCTTGGAAGATAATCTGTGGAATATTTTCATTTATTTCTGCAATCAGCAAATGAAAGGTATTGGTGCCCAGATCGATGATGGCAATGGAGCTCATTGGTGTGTTTAAGTTGTAAGTTATAGGTTTTAAGTTATAGGTTGTAAGTTATAGGTTATAGGTGGATTTTGCTTTCAGCTTTCCGCTTTCCGCTTTCAGCTTTCAGCTTTCAGCTTTCCGCTTTCAGCTTTCCGCTTTCAGCTTTCCGCTTTCAGCTTTTTGCTTTCCCCTTTCAGCTTTCAGCTTTCCGCTTTTTGCTTTCCCCTTTCCCCTTTCAAAATCCTACTCCTTATACATAAACCATTTACCCAACTCCTTAAAACTCACCTTTTTTCCATACATCAGAATGCCAACCCGGTAAATACGCGATGCTACCCATGTAGTAAATATAAATCCGCCGATCAAAAGGAAAATGGATAGGGCGAGTTCCCAATTTGGTACCCCGAATGGTAGTCTAACCATCATGGCAATAGGTGAAGTAAAAGGAATGATACTAAGCCAGAATGATAAACTGCTGTCTGGATTGTTTACTATAAAACTAAATGACATGATATAGGTAAATAATAGGGGCAAAGTAATGGGCAGCATAAATTGCTGTGTTTCTGTATCACTTTCAACCGCTGACCCAACTGCTGCAAAAAGAGCGGAATAAAGCATGTAGCCGCCAAAGAAAAATATAATGAAAACGGGTAGTATATAAGTCCATTGAACAGTTTGAACTGCCTTGACAATATCCATACCCGGCCCATTAGTTGCAACGGCCTCTACCTGCTTGCCCATAGGCATTTCTGATTTTACCTGCTCAACTTTGTCCTTAAATAGTATAGTGGTAGCAACAGTCATTAAGCTCGCAGAAAGTACAATCCACAGCATAAATTGAGTTAAGCCAACTAAGCCAATTCCAATGATCTTACCCATCATCAGCTGGAATGGTTTTACAGATGAAATTACTACCTCAACAATTCTGCTTGTCTTTTCTTCAATTATACCTCTCATAACTTGTATGCCATAAATAAATAGCGACATATAAATCAAAATTGCAGCAGCAAAGCCAACTGCCATAGCAGCCCCTGAACTACTGTCTTTCTCCCCTTCAATCGTTAGTTCTTTAGATACAACAGATAAATTAGGCTTAATTTTATCAAGGGTTTCTGAGTCAATGCCAGCATCTTTCAATAGCTTGATGCGCATTTGGTCGTTTAACTGCCTTTCTATGCTGCTAATAACAGATAAACCGGCTTTTTTCTGTGCAAACATCTCAATACTTCCTCCGGTACTGATATTTTTTGGGATATAAAGCACGAATGCATCTTCGTTATTGATCACCTTCTTTTTTGCTTCAGTTAATGATAATTCAGAAATCTCGAAATTTACAGCCTTTTTATCATCAAATGCCCTTTCAAATATTCCGCTTTCATCTATTACCTCTACGGTTGGGATATTATCGCCTCCATTCATTGATAAAGCAAATATCAGGGCATACATTCCAATGATAAGCATCGGAACGAGGAAGGTCATGATCAGGAACGACTTCTTTTTAACCCTGCTGAAATATTCTCTCTTTATTATTAGTAGCGTTTTGTTCATGATGTGGATTTAATTTTTTACGTTCTGAATAAAGATGTCGTTCATACTTGGAATGATCTCCGAAAGTTCAGTGATCTGCACTTGAGGGATTAAAAAATTAAGCAGGTCGTTCACCGAAAATTTCGGATCAATCAGAATAGTCAAATGCGTGATGCCATCCTCAATCTTTTCATTATTGATGCTGAACATTTGATTTGTAGGCGTATTTAACTTTCCTGTAAATGCGATGCGGTAGCTATTATTTCGGTATAAGTTCCGGATGTCTTTAACTTTTCCATCTAATATTTTTTTCGATTTATGAATTAATGCAATACTGTCACATAACTGTTCAACAGACTCCATTCTGTGCGTAGAAAAGATGATGGTAGCCCCCTTACTATTCAATTCAAGTATTTCATTGGTAATAAGTTGAGCATTTACCGGATCAAAACCAGAGAAGGGCTCATCTAGAATGATCAGCTTAGGATCATGAACTACAGTGGCAATAAATTGTACTTTTTGTTGCATCCCTTTACTCAAATCCTCCACTTTCTTGTTCCACCAGCTCTGGATTTCCATTTTTTGAAACCAAAATTTAATTCTTGCTGTGGCATCCGATTTTGAAAGTCCTTTGAGCTGTGCTAGATAAAGCATTTGCTCACCTATTTCCATTTTCTTATACAATCCACGCTCTTCGGGAAGATACCCAATCGTAGATACGTGTGATGGATTTAGTTTCTCCCCATTTAAAAATATTTCTCCATGATCTGGGGCAGTGATTTGATTAATGATACGAATAAGTGAGGTCTTGCCTGCGCCATTCGGACCTAAGAGTCCGAAAATAGATCCTTTTTCTACCTCAATAGAAACATTATCTAAAGCACGATGATTAGCATATTGCTTAACTATATTCCGGATACTCAGCATTTTTTTTTGATTGATTTTGATTAAATTTTAGATATGGATTTTAATGCTTTGTTACAATTTTTTGTTTAAAAATACGTCAAACAAACTAATAAAATCAGTCATTTGATGTTTGTTAATCAGAATGGACCATAGTACGAGTTTTGAATACTATATGCTTGAACGCTTTAGGTTTTTTTCATTCTAATTTTGTTCCTAATATATTCTGAATCGATTTTGCTTTGGTAGCAATTGCATATTTTTTTTCGAGTTTCAGCTCTGTAGAAGCATATTCTAAACAGGAATTTATATCTTTAAAGTAACTATTGTACTATGAAGCTGTTCTATTCAAAAAAACTCCTAATTATAGCTTCGCTACTAATCATTGTAGCGCTGTTATATAAATTAGCAATACCTGCTCCTGAGGTTGATTATAATACTCAGATAAAACCTATTATCAATAAAAAGTGTATTTCATGTCATGGTGGTGTGAAGCAGGAAGCAGGATTCAGCTTGCTGTTTCAGGAAGAAGCATTGGGAAAAACGGAATCAGGTAAGCCTGCAATACTTCCAGGTAATCCGGATGAGAGTGAACTAATCAAAAGAATTACACACGCTGATCCGAATGAAAGAATGCCTTATAAGCATGAAGCACTTTCAAAAGATGAAATAACTATTTTACGTCAATGGATTAAGGAAGGAGCAAAATGGGGCGAACACTGGGCTTATATCCCTGTTAAAAAACAGGATGTTCCTGATTATTCTAATCAATGGATAAAAAATGATGTAGACCAGTTTGTTTATCAAAAACTGGAGGAAGAAAAGTTAAAGCCTTCAAATGAAGCTGATAAAGCAACATTGCTCCGTAGACTTAGCCTAGATCTCATAGGTATGCCTGCTTCAGAACAAATTGCAACAAAATATCTCAAAGATAATTCTGAAAAGGCCTATGAAAACCTTGTTAATGATCTGCTTGCATCTTCACGCTATGGCGAAAGGTGGACCAGCTTATGGCTAGATCTTGCCCGATTTGCAGATACCAGGGGTTATGAAGCAGATCGTGCACGAAATATTTGGAAATACCGCGATTGGCTCATTCATGCATTTAATTCGGATAAGCCATATAACGATTTTTTAATTGAGCAGCTTGCCGGTGATCTGATGCCAGACCCGGATGATGCAAAATATATAGCTACTGCATTTCATCGTAATACCATGACCAACGATGAAGGAGGTACAGACAATGAAGAATTCAGGACTGCTGCGGTAATGGATAGGGTAAATACTACCTGGACCGCAGTAATGGGTACAAGTTTTAACTGCGTTCAATGCCACAGTCACCCGTATGATCCATTTAAAAGCGATGAATATTATAAATTCCTTGCCTTTTTTAACAATAGTCGTGACGAAGATACCCAGTCTGAATATCCGGTGTTGCGCCAGTATAATACTGCGGATAGTATAAAGTTCAATCAATTGATCGGATGGTTAAAAAATAATGTTTCGGAGGCGGCAGCAAAAAAATATCAGGTCTTTTTAAAAACATGGCAGCCAACAATAAATTCTCTGCAATGTGATCAATTTGTAAATGGAGCTTTGATCAGTAGTTGGTATGCTGGCTTACGCAATAAAGGAACTTGTCGATTAAAAAATGTAGTTCTGGAAAATAAAAACCAGCTCATGTTTCGCTATAATAGTAAAATTGATGCTGGAAAATGGTTTATTTACTTGGATAGCTTAAATGGACAATTGGTAAAAACAATTCCATTGTCTAATACAAATGGCGAATGGAAGGTAGTAAGTACTGCCTTTCCTAATGTAAAGGGGAAACATAATCTATATTTTAAATATTATAGCCCCGCCCTAAAAACCCTTGACGAAACTGGTGTTCAGTTTGAATGGTTTCAATTTGACCAGACTTTTCCTGGCAAAGGCAAACCAGGGTATGACATAGCCTATAAGGACTTTAATTATTTGATGCAGGCCAAAGTAGATGCTACTCCAATCATGTTTGAAAATAATGGAGAACAATCCAGAACCACCCATGTTTTTGTAAGAGGAAACTGGATGGTTAAAGGCAAGGTAGTTCAAGCTGATGTCCCTGAAATAATGAATCCATTGCCACCCAATGTGCCTAGAAACAGGTTGGGAATGGCTTTATGGTTAACGGACAAGAAAAATCCTTTAGTTGCCCGAACAATGGTAAACCGTTTATGGGAACAGCTATTTGGATATGGATTAGCTGAGACATTGGAGGATCTTGGAACACAAGGTATTTCACCAACTCATAAAGAATTGCTCGATCATCTTTCATATAAATTCATGAATGAATATAATTGGAGTATCAAGCGTTTATTAAAAGATATCGTTTCATCAGCAACCTACAGGCAAGATTCTAAAGTGAATGAGGAGCTGATCAAAAAAGATCCGAACAATAAATTTTATGCAAGAGGGTCGAGGATAAGATTGTCAGCTGAGCAGTTGAGAGATCAGGGGCTAGAGGTCAGTAACCTGCTGAGTGAAAAAATGTATGGTAAAAGTGTAATGCCCTTTCAACCGACAGGAATTTGGCGTTCTCCTTACAATGGGGATGTTTGGAAGATGAGTGAGAATGAAGATCAATTTAGAAGAGCACTTTATACTTATTTAAAAAGAACAGCACCTTATCCATCCATGATGACATTTGACGGAGGTGCCAGAGAAGTCTGTATCCCACGTAGAATA
>CAIJME010000364.1 GCA_903821625.1 uncultured Sphingobacteriales bacterium
CAAACCAACAGCATTTAACGTCAAAAAATAGAATAAGGATATGGGAAAAATGATCGAAGAATTCAACGCTTATCGCACTAAAATGAATGACCGCATCATGGAAACTGCGGACACCAATATCAAGCGCTTTATGGCACTAGATACGACTACGTATGCCAAGGGGGCACTGGATGTAAAAACAAAGGAAATGCTCGGTCTGGTTGCATCAATGGTTTTACGTTGCGATGATTGTATCAAATACCATCTTGGAAAATGCCATGAAGAAGGAGTCAGTACTGATGAGATGAATGAGATATTTATGATTGCAAATTTAGTTGGTGGATCTATCGTTATTCCACACTACCGCAGGGCGCTTGAGTATTGGGAAGAGTTGAACAAATAATTCCAATTTGAACTGTGACTGAAATTAGTTAGCTTTCTAATGTCAAAATGCATCAACAAATTGGATCGAAATAAAAATATAATCAGGTGTGCCTGGTGTGGAACCGATCCTTTATATGTGCGGTATCATGACAAGGAATGGGGCAAACCTGTCTATAGTGATCAAATTTTATTTGAATTTCTTATTCTAGAAAGTGCACAAGCGGGATTAAGCTGGATTACCGTTTTAAGAAAGCGCGAAAATTACCGAAAAGCATTCGCGAATTTCGATGCTCAAAAAGTAGCAGAATACACAGAACAAGATGTTGAACGATTATTAATGGATCAAGGTATAATTAGAAACAGGCTGAAGATAAATTCTGCCATCAACAATGCCAGATTATTTATGGAAATTCAACAAAATTTTGGATCATTTTCAAATTATATCTGGGGGTTTTTACCAGATAAAAAACCAATAATAAATACCTGGAAAGATCATAAAAATGCTCCGGCAAGAACTGAGCTTTCTGACCGTATAAGTTTAGAACTGAAAAAAAGGGGGTTCAAATTTTTTGGCACGACCATCTGCTATGCTTATATGCAAGCTACAGGAATGATAAATGACCATATTGAAGGCTGCATAGCCAGATAACAATTAGAGGAATTTTACCTCAAAAGATTACTATTCAAATGAAAAAACTATTTCTCTTAGATGCATTTGCATTAATATACCGGGCTCATTTTGCACTTAGCAAAAATCCAAGATTCACTTCAAGTGGCTTGAATACATCGGCCATTATGGGCTTTTCAAACACCCTTCTGGAAGTTTTGAAAAAGGAAAATCCAAGTCACATGGCCGTGGTATTTGACACATCAGCTCCCACTGAGCGTCACACCGATTTTGCTGCCTATAAGGCACACCGGGAGGCAATGCCAGAAGATCTGTCGGCAGCCATCCCTTACATCGTCAGACTAATTGAAGGTTTTAATATTCCGGTAATTTTTTGTGATGGATATGAAGCCGATGACCTGATCGGAACATTAGCTAAAAAGGCCGAAAAAGAGGGCTTTACTGTTTACTGCATGACTCCCGACAAGGATTTTGGTCAGTTAGTTTCAGAAAATATTTTCATTTATAAGCCCGCAAGAATGGGTAATGGAATGGAGATTCTGGGCGTAAAAGAGATTCTTGAAAAATGGGAAATCGACCGTGTTGAACAAGTAATCGATATTCTCGGGCTTTGGGGAGACGCGGTAGACAATATTCCGGGAATACCTGGAATTGGTGAGAAAACTGCAAAACTGCTGATCAAGCAATATGGTTCAATTGAAAATATTATTAAAAATAGCCATGAACTAAAAGGTAAGCTAAAGGAGAATGTTGAAAATTTCGCGGAACAGGGTCTGATTTCTAAAAAACTGGCAACCATTCTACTCAATGCTCCGGTTGATCTGGATGTTGATGCCTTAAATGTTGACCAACCTAACCGTGAAGTATTAGAGGCTCTTTTTGCTGAACTGGAGTTTCGCACACTTGGTCGTCGAGTGTTTGGTGAAGATTTCAATGTGGCTGAAGTTAAGACTGGTACAACAAAAAATGGTCAAATGGATCTTTTTGGAGGTAACAATTTACAGAATGATACTACTGAAAATGACAGAAATGTTTCAAATCCTAACGATGCACCAGTAGTTTTTAAAAACATTCAAAATACTGCTCATCACTATGATCTGGCTGATACCTTTGAAAAAAGAGCCTCCCTGATCACTTTGTTAGCCGCTCAACAATCATTTTGTTTTGACACTGAAACAACCAGTCTGGATGCCAACGATTGTGAACTTGTTGGCCTTTCATTCAGTATCAAACCAGGTGAGGGATGGTATATTCCATTATCTATAGATCAAACTGATTGTCAAAATACCTTGAATGAATTCAAGTGTGTACTTGAAAATCCTCAAATAGGCAAGATTGGGCAGAATCTGAAATATGACATTCTTGTTCTTAACTGGTATGGTATTCATGTTCGGGGTGAACTGTTTGATACCATGCTTGCGCATTATTTGATCGATCCAGATTCCCGTCATAACATGGACCTACTTGCCGAAAACTATCTTCAATATAGCCCGGTTAGTATCACTAGTTTGATTGGGCAGAAAGGCAAAAATCAGGGAAGTATGCGAGATATTAATGTTGAACTGGTAAAGGAGTATGCAGCCGAAGATGCCGACATTACCCTTCAGTTAAAAAATACCTTTGAGCCAATTCTTAAATCTGCAAATGCATGGAAATTAGCGGTTGAAATAGAAAATCCGCTGGTTTATGTACTCGCTGACATTGAGCGAGAAGGTGTAAAAATAGATCAGAATGCACTCGTCGAGATTTCTAAAATTCTTGAAACAGATTTAAGGCAGCTCGAAAAATCTATATATGAAAAGGCTGGCGTAAAATTCAATATCGCATCTCCAAAACAATTGGGAGAAGTACTTTTTGATAAACTTATGCTAGACCCTCAGGCAAAAAAAACAAAAACAGGACAGTACCAAACTGGAGAAGAAGTACTTAGCAGGCTCGCAAATAAAAGCGATATTGTTGCCGATATTCTTGATTTTAGGCAGCTTCAAAAACTAAAATCAACCTATGTGGATGCCTTGCCGCAAATGATCAACAAAAAAACAGGCCGCATTCATACTTCCTACAATCAGGCTGTTGCAGCTACCGGAAGGTTAAGTTCAAATAACCCTAACCTGCAAAATATTCCAGTGCGCACCGAACGGGGTAAGGAAGTACGGAAAGCTTTTATTCCCAGAGATAAAGATCACGTTCTGCTTTCGGCCGATTATTCCCAGATTGAACTGAGAATAATTGCAGAGATCAGCAAGGATGAAAACATGATGGAAGCCTTTGTTCAGGGTCATGATATTCATACCGCCACGGCAGCAAAGGTTTATGGAATTAGCCTAGAAGAAGTAAGCTCTACCCAAAGAAGAAATGCAAAAGCTGTAAACTTTGGAATTATTTACGGCCAATCTGCATTTGGACTTTCCCAAAATCTGGGTATCCCAAGAAAAGAGGCAGGTGAAATAATTGAAAACTATTTCAATACCTATCCCGGAATTAAGAAATACATGAACGATACCATGAATTTTGCCAGAGAGAATGGATATGTTGAAACAATCATGGGTAGAAGACGTTACTTAAGAGATATAAATTCAGCGAACCAGACGGTACGCGGCTTTGCAGAGCGAAATGCAATAAATGCCCCAATACAAGGCTCTGCTGCAGATATGATCAAAATTGCTATGATCCGAATTCATCAAGATATAATCGACCAGAAGTTAAATTCTAAAATGACCATGCAGGTACATGACGAATTAGTGTTCGATGTGCCTAAGGCAGAAATTGAAATGATGAAAAAGATCATTGAAGACCGCATGAAAAATGCAATTGACATGAAAGTACCCATTCTGGTAGAAGTTGGGGAAGGCAGTAACTGGCTTGAAGCACATTAATTTTATGCTTAAAAACTAAAGGTTAAAAAATAGAAAAGAGTTTTATCGGAATTAAGCCCCGAAAATAGTGCTTTACTAATCATCATCCGAAATTGAATTCTGCCCACTTCCGGAATACGCACTTCTTCTAACAACCGGCATACCCGCTGCATTAAAAAGCTCATCCAGTTTTAACAGACTCCCGTTGGTCAGATTACTTAACAAAATAACGGTCACATCTTTATCTAATTGTCTAAGATAAATATGTCGAAATCCATGCCACCAGCCGGTATGATATACTACTTTATGCTTACCATCAACAAAGGTTCGCCAACCATAACCATAATTAAAATGACCTCTCTGCATCTCATTTCGAGGAGCATAAATTGAATCCATAGTTGATGTATCTAATAAACTGCCCTTTCGCATCGCTCTGTCAAACAGATAAAGATCATGTATTGTGCTATAGATACCTTTGTCGCCAACCGGACCATCCAAAAAATTCTGTGCCACAGAACGACGCCACGTTCTATCGTGACCAACCACATCTGCCGGGATCTTAGTATACTCTGCCTTAGAATAAACTGCAGTTTGCTTCATTCCAAGTGGCTTAAAAATATTTTCGGCCATGAATTGTGAGAATTTTTGCCCACTAACCTTTTCAATAATTGCCCCTAAAACCATAAAATTAGAGTTGTTGTAGTGGAATTTTCTGTCTGGTTTCATGTAGGGTGCAGGTTTATGTTCTGCAATCAGCTTCATAACATCCTGATTGGTAATACCAGGACGCTCATCTTTCTTTTGAGCCTTCCAAAGATCATCAACGAAATACACATAATTCATCATACCAGAACGGTGGGTCAACAATTGTTTAACCGTAATGCCATCATACGGAAAATCAGGGAAAAATTCTTTAACCTCCTGATTCAATTTGAGCTTTCCATCTTCAACCAACATCATTACTGCTGTAGATGTAAATATTTTGGTAACAGATGCCAGCTCAAACACTGAATTTATTTTCAGACTGTCGCGATGTAAATGGTCTGCCCAGCCAATTGCCTTCTCGTAAATGATCTTTCCCTTTCTTGCTACCAGTACATTTCCATTAAAACCAGATCTTCTGTGAAGATTCATCATAAACTCATCAATTCTTCTATCTGCCTTTTTAGGGTCATAGATTAAAGCTATACTATCTACTTGCTCATCGGAAAGCGTTCTCTTCTTTCTTTTTTCGACAGGAGTGGAAGTGCAGCCCTGAATAAGGACAATTAAAAACGAAACGATTAGTAGGTGACGGAAATAATGGATCATCGAAAATGCTTGATATGAAATTTAATGCTGAAAATTAGAAAATATTATAATCAGCAAAAGAAAAGAGTTTTAAACACCTCAAAATATATTAGAATAAAAGATGGTAAAATCTGAATTTTTGACAGCAACACTAGGTAAAAAAATCTAAATTTGCAGCAAACAAATAATTCCATTCCGATGAATTACAGAGTAGAACACGATACGATGGGCGAGGTAAAGGTGCCTGCAGA